>NZ_CAPAEZ010000021.1:0-34653 GCF_948576815.1 uncultured Allobaculum sp. | reverse complement strand
TTATCCCAAGGAGGCGGTCGAGAAAATACCCGTCTTTTATTTGACGCTTACTTTTGAATATTCTCCGTAAACTGAAAGAATACTGGAACTCGATTTATTCCAAAAACAGGAAGAGGAGAAAGAATATGCAAAGTCTGCTTGTGCTGGCTGGTTCGATACTGATCATTTTTATTCTTATGCTGGTTTTCGCCTTTGGTACGCAGTTTCGATTTCATCGAATTTTCGTGTTCACAGGCGGGATTCTCATCACGGTTTTCCTTTTAAACCTGTTTGTACTGAGCAGCCCTAGTCCGGCAATCGCGCAGGATGCAAATGGACTGGAAAACGTATCCATGTCCATAATCAATACGCTGCAGACTGTCTCTCTTGATGCGGATTACGGTCAGTTTCTTGAGATGGAAGAGCAGGCGATTGACTGGTGGATTCAGTCCGGTCCCTATCCAGCCTGGGCATGGATCAAGCCCATCCTGCTGGATCTGACCGCCGTATTGAATGTGGCGGCTCCCATTTGCGGGCTGAGTTCGGTCGTGACCGCTCTGGATATTCTTTTCCCGGTGCTGAAAATTATGGGGCACCCCTTCCGACCGAAAATTGTGTTTACGTCGCTGAGCGAGGCAACCATTTTAATGGCGGAGGATATCCACAGACGGCTTGCCCGCGGGGATGAAAAGACACTGCGTGCGCTGTACGGTCTGGATTTGAATGACCCGCTTCCTTCGAGCTGCAAGCGGCCGCTGCTGATTTTTACAGACACGTACATGACCAGTGATTCGGAAGCCAATATGGAACTCGTGGAACGCGCGAAAAGCATTCAGGCGATCTGTGTGAAATCCGATCCGCGCCTTCTTCATCTGCAGAAGTCTTCCCGGGTGGTGTATTACCTGATGGGCGACACCATGGAAAACTACGAAATTCTGTCCAACTTCACAAAATACAGCGGCTCCCAGAAAGCCGGAATATGGAGCGTTCTTCAGCACGATTATCTCAATCGCTCCCTTGGCCGGCAGCCGCTGCTCAAAGCTCCGTTTCCCACAGAGAGCACGCTGGTCAATATTTACATTGACGATCCGGTATGGATGGAGCGCATTGATCATCTTCTGAACCTCTCCGCCCAGAACGGGGATCGGGTTCTCGAGGTGAACGGAATAAAAGACTATATGACAATGGGATTCAATCTTCTGCGCGATCTCCCGCTCTTTCTTCCTCTGATTGAGAAGCCTGAATCCGAGAGCGGAGAATTGAAACTGCTGGTCTGTGGATCTTCATCCGCGGCGAAATCCATTGTTCTGCACTCCATCGTTTTAGGACAGATGAAAAATCACCGTCTGTCCGTTACGGTCATGAATCCTTCGCAGTCGAGCATGGAAAAGGAACTTCATCTGAATTATCCGGAACTCATGCTCTCCTGTCTGGAAAACGAAGATCTGCTCTGCCCGGATCCCGTCTTATCCGCACAGCGAAATCGAAGAAATTCCCCTTATGCCAGACTGAATTTTCTGAGTCTGGATGAGAGCGAAGACATGAGACGACTGATGGAGGAGGCACTTCGAGCGGATTATATCGTTCTCGCTCAGGACGCTCAGACGGAAAATATGGAAATGGCGCAAAGAATGAAACTTTTCCTGACCCAGAGAAACTATGATTCCAGACGAATCGGCAGGCAGCTCGTCGTACCGATCCTTCAGAACTCGGCGCTGCTTCCTTCTATGCAGACACCGCTGCCGCTGACTTTGCAAATCCCGGAAAATGGAATCGAAGAAGAAGCTCTGGGTTCCACCGAACGATACGTGCCCATTGTCATTCCTTATGGATTTGATCAGGCGCGCTTCAGCCTCGAAGCGGCGCTGCAGATGAGCATTCTCGAAACGTCCGTGGAATCCAATTTCCGCTACGACGTGATTCATGGCTATGCCGAGGAGAAACCGGCCGAAACTCGACACCGCAAGCGGACCACTTCTTCCGCCTCCAAAAAAGCGAAGAAAAAGGGAGCCCCGAATTTTTTGAAAAAAGATTACGGCAACTGGTCGAACTGGTCGAGAGCATCCCATGCGGAATACAAGCTCTTTGATCTGGGGCTGATTCAGTCGGCGGTGATCGAGCCAGGCACTTTGAACGATTCCTGTTCTTTAGCCTCATCCAGTCCAGCCCGGAATATGAACGCCTTCAGCCGGATCGAGAGCGTCCAGGACGTGGATCCAGGCTATTTTGAAATTCCATCGGTGATTTCGGATCTGACGTGGATGGAAAAGCGGCGATGGAATGCCGCCACCCGCGTATCAGGCTATTCGTACATGCCCGTGATCGAACGAAACGAGATCGACCAGTTTAAAAATCAGTCCAAAGACGGCCATCTCATGCGGCACGTCTGCTTAGTGGAAACGACTCCAGAACTGTCCCTGCCTTTCTTTCTGCGCGAGGAGTATGGAATGAGTCTGGAAGCGGACCGTCTCGATGAGGTGAGTGAAGCAACCCTGCAAGCCAATCCGCTGCAGGATGAACAGGGAAATCGTCCGACGTTAAGCCAGTATCCGGAAAAGGACTATAAGGTAAATGACCTGCCCTGTTTCGACGTTACGCTCTGTCAGAAAATTGGCCGGTTCTTCCTCAAGGATCCGGTCCCATCCAGCCCAGGCCGCCAGCTTGCCTTTGAAAAACTGAAAGAAAGGACGCGTCAGGCTGTGATGGAAGGCAATTCCAGATACACAACACGAAAGTAGAAAAATCATCGATGCGGCTTTATTGAAGAAAAAACGGGAACAGGAGCTGCGTTTCCAGAAAGGGACAGCTTCTCTTTACCCGTTACAGAAAAGGAGGGATGAGCATGAATAACCGCGAGTCGATCTATACAGCCTTTCTGTCTTCCACCAGCGATCTTGAAGATATTCGCAAAAGCATTCTCGATGAACTGATTGACTACAGCGTATTCCCGTTTGCGATGGAACATTTTGCGGTGGATGCGGATGAGGGCTTTGCGGATATCCGGAGAATGATTGAGAGTTCCGACTTTTTTCTCATGATTCTTTCGCTGCGGTATGGATCCCGCGACGATACAGGAAAAAGCTGGACCCAGAAAGAATACGAATACTGCCAGACCGTTAAAACGTCCACAAACAAGGGCATTAAAGTCTGGGTAGGCCTGACACCGGAGCTGGTGCGGGCCAGAGATCTGTATTTGCAAAACGCGGACATGCCGGTTGAAGAACTTCAGGCTCTCGATCCTCACCAGTCCGTGAACGATATCCGCGATCAGCTGAAGTTCGTCTGTTCCATTCATTCGCCTGTGCCGGCAACCGATCCGTACAAGCTGATCCGAAGCTGCCGCAACTTTGTCAATCGCAATACCAGTCAGGTGAGCGGCTGGATCCGGGGAATGCCTGTGGACAGTTATTATGAGCTTGAATTTGGACGCCCTTACTATCAGGTCCATATGAGCGAAGTGGCGAAGGGATATCTCCGACTGGGAACGGTTACTTTTTTACGAGGGGAGCAGCCGGGAGAGATCATTGCCAATGCGGAAAATCATAAGGTAAGCTATAACCCAGCGGATGGAACGATTGAACTCAGCCAGTGGGATATTACCCGGTGGCAGGGAACGTATCTTTGTCAGGACCGGGAACTGGTCGGAATCTTTTCGGCTTCAAAATCCACCAAAGGCGTTTTCGGGGACATGGAGATCGAACCAGGGAAAAAAGATGGAATTCATCGATTTACCATTCTGGATAAAGAATCTGGAAACCGCCCGATTTTCATCCGCGGGACATTTCAGGACGCGGCGGACTATCATCATCCAAAAAGCAACTATAAAACCGGCCGTATTTTCGTTTTTGAAACGGAAACGGAACGAATCGAGTTTTTAAAGAAATACCACCACGATGTGCTTATGCTGAATCGGGCGGACGATGGAACTGCCGAATTCTGAGGGAGGATCAAGAGATGGACTATTCAAAAATTATCGACGCAGTTAAGGAAGCTGGAAAATTTGCGCACCAGGATCATCTGCAGATCGCAATGAAAGGGGAAGCGGATTTTGTCACGCAGGTTGATCTTTCGATCAGCGAGTTTCTGAAGAAAAAACTGAAAGAAATGGCACCGGAAGCCGGCTTCTTTTCGGAAGAAGAAGAAGGAAGTCTTTCAGATCCCTGCTGGATTCTTGATCCGATTGATGGAACGACCAACCTCGTTTACGGGTTCAATATGAGTTCGGTCTCCTTAGGTCTGTATCAGAACGGCGAGATTGTGTTCGGCGTCGTCTACAACCCGTTTACCGACGAATGCTTTACGGCAGAAAAGGGAAAAGGAGCCTGGCTCAACGGATCCAAGCGCCTGCATGTGAGCAATCGGGAACTTAAGGATGCGCTGGTCGAATTTGGAGCCGGCTCTACGCATAAAGATCAGGCAGACGCCAACTTTGATCTGGCCAAAAAAGTCTTTAAGGAATGCATCGATGTCCGCCGGATCTGCTCTTCCGCACTCGATCTCTGCTATATCGCGGACGGCCGCATCGACGGCTATTTCGAAAAGGTTCTTAAGCCCTGGGATATTGCGGCAGGCTCTCTGATTTTAAGCGAAGCCGGCGGTGCAGCCAGCAACTACGACGGACGCCCGCTTCAGTTTGCCAGACCGACTTCGGTTATTGCCGGAAACGGAAAGACCAACGCCCGCCTTTGTGAAATTATCCAGGAACACAGCCGCACAAAGGACTGAAAACAAAGGCTTTCGCCCTTTGAATTCCATTTGCCCTTAGACAGGCAGGAATAGACAATCCTTGAAAAAAATAATCAGAAAAGACGATTTTTACCGAACCGGATTCGGAAAATCGTCTTTTTCGTTTATTGGAAACCGTCCGTCCATCACAGCCGCACGGATCGGAAAAGGGCGGCTTCGATTTTCTGTATTTTTACCCCTATCTCTATAGAAACGATCATTCTGAATAGAATGCTCTCAAAAGATACAGTGTCGAAAAAGCATTTCGTTAAAATAAAATCAAACGCTTCCTCAAATGGGCAGTGAGCCTCTGCATGGAGGCTTTCGAAGAAGCAGAACTGAGCAGAGAGAGAAGAGGAGGACAGGAAAATGAGAAGAACCGGAATGTACGATTACCACGGAAAAAAAGGGGCTTTGAAAAGCCTGGCCGTAACTGGAATTGCCTGTTTATTATCCATTACCGTTCTGGCCACGCCGTATCTTTTTCGTTATTACGACAGCACATTTACCAGTCCGCTCGCATCCAGTGGAACTCCCGCGCTTCCCGCAAACGGCGGAAGCGGCGGCACATCCGGCTTAACGGCGCCTTCCAATGGCGGAAATGGAAATGGCGGAAATGGAAACGGCGGGTCATCCGCAAGTGCCCCGACCAGCCCTTCTTCCCAGAATCCTGGCTATGATCTTTTAGGAACGGTCATTCAGGACAACCCGACTAATGCCAGACCGCTCATGAAAAGCAATGAATATTACTACTACAGTCTGATGTGCGCTGCAGATCAGGAGATTTATAACGATATGCTTTCGGGTCTGTACGCATTCGATCCCGATATTTCTGTGGTTACGGATGACAGCGATCACGTCTTTAATATTTATATGTGTCTTCTCAGCGAGCATCCGGAAATTTACTGGGTGGATACCGGCGGCAGCTATACCGTCATGGGGAATCAGACCACCTTCACGTACCGCTACAACCGGGCTTTGGATGCCGTGACGGCGATGAACAGGGAACTCGAACAAAAGCTGCAGACCGTTCGGAGTGAAATTGGCAGTCCGGCCAATGAATATGACCGTCTGAAAGCGGCCTACAGTTATGTCGTGGAACACGTGGAATATGTTGCCGGCGCACCGGATAACCAGAATCTGATCAGTTCCATGATGAACGGGGAATCGGTATGCGCGGGCTATACACAGATGATGACGTACCTGCTTCAGGACCAGGGCATTCAGGCATTTATGGTTACCGGCAATGTCTTTCCCAACGGCCCCCACGGATGGAACGTCATCCGAATCAACGGCAATTACTACCAGTGCGATTCGACGTATGGGGATCCCGTTTATATGAGCCAGAACGGCCAGACGGTATCGGGCGCAGCGGATTATGACTACATGATTACTTCGGATGAGTTCATGCTTAAACGCCGCTCGTATGATCCGACCGAGTATCACGCGCCTGCCTGCACCGATACGCAATACGATCCCAGCTAAAGACGAAAGCGCAAATTCGCAGGCAAATTCGTAATAACATGGATTTCGAAAAAGACTGAAAGTTTCCGTGCTTCAGCATGCAAAGGAAAGGAATCTGCATTCATGTATATCCAGAAAATCTGTGATATCCCGCTTTTCGCTTATCCCCTCGATGAGCATCATCCAAAAATCCGTCAGCTGCTTGAGGAGAAAAAACTGATCCAGCTGCCGGATGGAAGCTTTGAAGTCTTTTCGCAGGAAACTAAAGGACAGGCGCATGGCCAGCATGCCAGCGCCGGCGATTACATTAAGATCGATGGCGCAGGCTATCCGTATCCGAACACGCGGGATTTCTTCCTCGCACATCACATTCCCGCAGCCAGGGAAGATACGTTTTTTCAGAAGCCGGAGACCCGTCAGGCCTGGCAGGTCGGCGAGCCGTCAAACGATCTGATCGAGTATCTGGTGAAGCATGGAAAACTGGAAATTCATCCGGAAGATGAAGACCATTACTTTCAGGCGCAGCTCTGGGGAACCCTGGAAACGGCAGCCAAAGACGCTCTTGTTGTGATCTATGAAGCTGAGCGCAGCGAAAAGCAGGAGATTTTGTCCGTTACGTTCAATCTGCTGACCAGAGAAGAGTTTGAAAAAACGTACAGGGAAGTAAAAAACGACTGAATTGCTTTCCAGGCTATACGTTTTTAACAAAATTCGGATTGCCTGAATCGTCCGCTGCATCGGTTTTCTCGTCCCTCTGGAGTCATTTTTCATAGGGGAGGAAGGAAAGCCGTCAGGCTGTGCGGCAGTTCAAAGGCAGTCTGCAGGCAACCAGTGAATTCGTTCGAATTTCAGGGTGCCGGATCCGAATGACGATTTTGAAAATCGCCAATTGGGTCTGGCCCCTTTTTCTGTGGATTCAGCCGTCCAGAATACCGGAAAGGGAACAGGAAAAATGATTGTGCGTACAGGCGGCAAGAAAGATCGGAAAGAGGCGTTCCGTATTTTCCTGCTCTCCTATCCAGTGTTTGCCTGTCGCGGCAATCGACTTGGCTTTTCTGGTGCGGTGTGTCGGAATAAAATGAATACCACAATTTCACATCATCCATTAGGGAATTTTAGACACACGATCGGTTTTCGTCTTTTATACTTGTGTAAGGTATTATTTGAGATTCTCATGGACTCGCTCTTTTGAGAATCGAGTGTTAGAGAGGTTTTTTCATGTGGAAATATAACTGCAAGCGGCAGCTGCTGATATTGTTCGGCGCTTTTCTGATCGGCTTTCTTACCACATATTTCTTCAGTTCCAGCGAACTGTTCTGGAGCATGGCGAAGGATATGCTTCCGGCTGACGTGCTGAAAACGGTCATGGAACAGCCGCTCCTGATCTCCCTTGCCGGCGGAATCGGTCTGATGGGCATGGCGAATGTGATTACGGTCGCCAATGTCGTTTCTGCCTATTACAGCGGTTCCATCTTCATCGTTCTGATGTTTCTGATGTTCATGCCCGACTGGGTTGTCCTGATCGGCATTCTCAGTCTTCCCGTTACGATCATCGTATGGATTTACGGCTGGGCCACGCTCAACCGTTCGACAAGCAAAGCCCTTCGCCAGGCCGATATTACCGGCGATGATGAAATCGTCCGTATTTACACGATTCATCACCCTCTGGATGAAAGCTATAAGGCACTGGGGGAAAACGTTCGCCGTACGATGCGTACGATTCGTTTCGCGTTTGTACTCGGTCTGGTTGCGATTGGATGCTCTCTAGTCTTCATCGACAACTTCTGGATTCTGATTCTTCTGCTGACCGTCTGCATGGTCGCCATGCAGTTTCTGTCCCGCGTACGGATGCAGGCATTCAACTCGATTGCCATGCTTCTGTATCAGGAGTGCAATCCGGAAGCCTGCATGTCTGCGCTGCTCTACTATTCAAAACGCGGCAGCCACTACAAGCTGGCTAACCGGGCGCTCATGGCAAGCTGTCTGATTTATCTCGATGAGCCGGAACTGGCGCAGGACGTTCTGATCGCCTATCGCCGTCCGAGCTTCTCCGATCAGCTTCAGTACTATCTGCTCATGGGCAGCATTTACTACCAGCTGAAAGACGAATCCGGCGTTCAGCGCTGCATCGAGGCCGTGGAGAAAATGCGTTTTCCGCGCGGTCAGATGGGCATGATGATGAAGGATTCGCAGCTGAGCATGCTGGAAAATAAGCTGAATCTGATGCACGGCGATTTCAACGAAAGCAAGAAATACTTTCTCATGTCTCTGAAAGCGTCCACTAGCCGCCTTCAGAGTGCGGAATGCGCCTACTATATTGCGCTGATCTCTTTTGTTCAGCAGGATTACGTACTGGCGAAAATGTATTTTGAAAAGACGATCAGTCAGGGCGGCAGCCTTTACTACGTTGAAAACGCGCAGAACTATCTCGCAAAAATTCAGCAGAGTCATCTGCTCGATGAGCCTGACGAGTACAGTTCGTCTCAGGAAAACGAAGCATGATCAGGCTTTCCGGATACAAAAAAACGGTCATGCAAGACCGGTAAAACGATAAGGACGTACGTCCGAGTGAAATCTGGAGGAAATTCTATGTCAATGGATCTTGGCTTTTCCTGCAAGAACAAATGGTTTCGCTATCGCGCTGCAGCCATCCTCATTGAGGATGGCTGTGCTCTTTTTGCGGGCAATGCCAGAAGCCCGTACTGCTATTCCGTGGGCGGCGCCGTCCAGCATGGAGAAACCGCGCAGGAAGCGGTCTGCCGCGAAGTGCTCGAAGAAACCGGCGTGGCGTATGAAGTCGATCGCCTGGCGATCATTCATGAAAGCTTTTTCTGCGATACGCAGTTTGGCCAGGAGCGGGAATGCCACGAAATCTGCTTCTACTTTCGGATGAAACCCAGAGGCAGCCAGAATCTGAACAGCCACAGCTATTCGCAGGGCGTCCGTGAGTATATGTACTGGCTTCCGATCGACCAGCTCGATCAGTACCGGGCATATCCTTCCTTTTTACAGGATTACCTCAGTCAGGATCATTCGGAAATTCTGCACATCGTAACGGACGATCGGCCTGTCCAAAAAGAGAAAGCAGACATCTGAAGCCCTGGGCTGCTGTCGGATTGAACGCGCCTCAACGCAATCGCTGTGTTTAAAACGGCCAGAATTCAAATCGAAAAATCTCCAGCTGATCCGCATTTCTCATCAATAGAGAATGCGGATTTTTTTGGTCCGTTTCGTTTTCGTAGACGAAAAACAGGGACCGGCCAAAGCGATGCAGCAACATCACGAGCCGTCGTCCCGCGAAAATGTTCGAATTTTCCAGACCAGATACACAGGGGAAGCGCAAAGAAAGAAGAGTTCGCAATACAGACTGACGGACTGGCTGAAGGCCATCAAAGCCAGAGATCCCGCCGCTATCCCGATCATTCCCTGCGCGGCTTGTCGAAGCGCCCGGCTGCTCGTCCAGGAGAGCGCCGCATACAGCCAGAGCAGAAGAATCCCGCAAAAAGCAAGCGGACAGAGAAACAGGTGCAGGCTGCTGAGCAGACCCCAAAGCAGGTTTACGCTCACATCCTGCCAGGGAAGCCATGCGCCAATCCAGCCGATTCCCCAGAACAAAAGGGAAAGCCGGGCCAGACGTGTTTCTTCGCACTGACGAAACACGCGATCCGTTAAACAGGCGTTGAACAGGCAGGCAAAAGGAATAAACCCGCCCGCACTCATCCATTTATGGTCGATCCAGACCAGACCCGTCAGATTGTCCCGCCAGGGATTGCAGGATAAACAGAGACCAAGCGCCCACAGACACAGAAGGAGGCAAAGTCCCCAAAGCCAGAAAGAAGAAGGTAAGCCGCGTCCATCCGAGCGCGTTTTTTTATGCGACATGCTCTCATTATCGCTGTTTCTTTCGCCCGTGTCTTCCGGCTCCATCCATCTTTTGACTCTCGCATGACGTCGAAATCAATTCGGTTTTCCTTTCGTAGGCGATCGCTCGTATAACACGACGAACGCCACGGGAAAGGAGAGAGAAAAGATGCTGATGGAATGTACAGAAATTGTTTATGGACCGAATCGCCTGCAGGTGCGCGTCAAAGAGCGCGAACTGTATGACGAGCGGGTTATGGAAAATGAGGAGGATGAAAGCTTTCTTTCCTTAATTCGCCTCGATCCTGTTTCCTGCAGCGCGTACTACAGCCTGGAAGAGCGGATTTCTCTGCACGATTTTCTCGTGCAGAGCCATTTGGAAACCCGACTGGCGTGTCAGTTTCTGCATGGATTGCTTGAACAGGTTTTAAAGGCGATGCAAAGCCAGCCGGTTCTGCTTTCCGCCCGAACGATTTTTCTGTCCCTTCGCGGTGACGCGTTTTACTTTGTCCGGGCCCCGGTTCATTTTCGAGCCTGGATGAAGCGGCAGGAGGAACTGCTTCATTTGTATCGGGAACTGCTGGACTATTTCGATCCGAAAGCGAGCGCCGTCTGCGGGCTGCTGTTTCTGGCGGCGAATGGCCGGCTGGAAACGGATGCTCTTCTCCAGGAGCTTGAAACGCTTTTTCTGTCCAGAAACCGTCTGTTCGGATTTTGTCTGAAAAAAGACATACCGCCTTATGTCCGGTCCAAACCGCTTTATCCGCTTCGCGGCGATGGGATGAGCGGTTTGGAAGAAAAGGACGATCTGGTGTGGACCGAGTCGGAAGAAGAGGATACGAATACGGATCCTCTGAATGAAGAGAAGACGTCCTTTGCGGCGTGCTCTCCTCTGTTTCCCCGGGCTGAAAAGGCAAAGCCCGAAAGTTTTGACGGAAAGCTTTCCCCGCTTGATTTTTCCCGGGAAGAAAGCGAAGGATTGCCATTCGATCCTTTTTCCGACACGTCTTCAAAAGAGAAAGCGCATCTTCTCAAGCTTGAACCAAATCCGCAAGGAACCGATGATTCCAATCCGAAGAAAACAGAAAAACGGAAGAAAGCAAGGAAAACGAGAAAAGACGATCCGATATCTCACAGCGTTCCAGAAAGCAACACGCCTTTTGGCGGTTCGGTTTCGCTTTACGGTCTTGAAGAACCTTCCGCCCTTTCGGTGCGCGAAGAACCGCTTCTTACGCCTTACGGCAGCCCGCATGAGAGCCCGCTTGCCCCTCGTCCGCTCTGGCCCGATTCGGGGGCATTCAATCCTTCATCCCAGCCCGATCTGTCAAAACGAGAAGAACAGGTATCCGAATCTGCTGTGCAGGATCAGAAACCAGAACGCAGCATGACGCCAAAAAGAAATTCTTCGACTTCCAAATCCAGAAAAGGAGCAGTGCCTGCGAATCCGACGGTTTTGCTGGAAGAACTGGCGCGCCCTGCGTTTCTGGATCTGGAAGGGAAGCGGCTGGACCTGGAGGGAGCGGACATTGTTGTTGGCCGTCGGGCAGACTGTCCCCTCGTTCTGATCGATCCCACGATTTCACTGACCCATGCCCGGCTGACGCATACGCAGGGAAAGTGGTACATCCAGGATCTGAAATCGACCAATGGCACATGGCTGAACGGAAAGCGGGTCATTCGGAAAATGCGCCTTCATGACGGAATGGAAATTCGGCTGGGCAGCCGGACGGTGATTTTCCATGAGTGAATCCTGGATCTGGATCGAAACGCTCAAGCAGACGCCGCATGGCCAGACCGATCTGGTAATGCATCCGCTCTCCCAAAAGAAAGCCGTGCGCAAAAGCGTTCCGATCGATGCGCCCTCCGTTGTTCTGGACGCTTTGCGACGGGAAAAAGACGTTCTGGAAAAGCTCGATTCGATGTGGACTCCTTCTTTAGTGGAGTATGGATCCGATTTGTATGCCCACACGCTGGTGGAAACCTGGTTTGAGGGCTGTTCGTTAGAGGAATGGCTGCACGAACGCCCCTCGCGAAAGGCGAAAAAAGAAATCTTCCTTCAAATTCTTGCGCTGATCGAACAGGTGCATCAGGCCGGATATCTGTATCTCGATTTGAAAGGCGACAACGTCCTGGTCCACAACGGACATGCCGTACTGATCGATTTCAATGCCTGTCTGCCGATCGGGAGCACGCGTCCGGTCTTCGTCAATAAAGACGCGCTGCCGCCTGAAGGCGCGGACGGTGCACGCATGGATGAGCGAGCGGATCAGATCGGGTTGGGCCGTCTGTATCTGCATATGTTTGGACCTTCGCTCATTGCGTGGACAGCACTGAGTACCGATCCGAGACGGCGATTCTCGTCGTTGAAGGCCATGAAAAAGGCCGTTAAGAAATCGCGAAAGAAAAGCGCGCTGCTGATCCTGTCCCTTTTTCTGGTCGCGTGCTGTTCGGTATTGATGCTCGTGCTGCCGATTGGAATGTCTTCCCAGGCAGGCGAAAATGAGCGGCTGGCGTATGCGCTCGACTCGTCGAACGGACTTCCCGAAGCCTCGGTTTTGTGCGCCCAGTATGCCAGACTTCTGGAAGAAAACCCGCAGCGCAAACTGAGCCCGGCGGAGTGGAGTGTGGCGGCCAAAGCGGCTTTGCGCGAAGAACATCGCAGTCTGGCCGGCTTCTGTATGGATCATCTGCCAGACGATACGAACTATTCGATCCGCTTTTCAAAGGCGATGCTGGAGCTTTTAGTGTATGGCCTGATCCCGCAGAAGCAGCTGGACGATCTGCTCGAAGAACTCCCAGACCAGAGCGGATGGCAGGAACCGCTTGAGCTTATGGCGCAGATGGTCGCCCTTACGCCGGATGCGGTCGCTCCAGATCGGCTCGAACGCCTTCTGGCAGAGATCGAAACTCCTGAACAGATGAGCGGAGAGTGTGCGCGTTCGCTCGTGTACATGCTGATTGGAAAACGGCAGAACGGACAGACCCTTTCTTTAAACGAAACGATGCAGAACGCTCTGGCCAAACGCGCCCCGGATCTCTGGAAACTGTATTTGCACTGGCAAAGCGCAGATTCAGACGATGCTGCTTCCATAGAGGAAATTCAGAAAGAGGATCTCTTTTCGGATTTTCCTCTGGTTACGAATTCCGCTCTGGAAACCGATCGCCAGGAAGATGAGAAAAACAATTCGTTTTTGTGGAAACTATCCGATGACTTTTCCAGCCTGGAATGATTTTCGAGAAAACAAAAGCCGTCTCAAATTTTCGCCCTCGACAATTCAGGCTCGTATGAATAGATGAACCGCAGCCGTCATCAACGGCATGTAAAAAGGCAGGTGAATGAATATGACTGTGGTTACAACGGTGATGCAGACTTGCAGCGCCAGTCTTAGTCCAGAAAATCCTGCGAATTCAGTATTCGCTGAGGCTCGGGTGGTCTGTTATCCGCAGGTCGACCGGCACCGGTCGATTTTCTGTCTCGATGGTTCGCGTCTGCACGATCTGGATCTTCTTCTCGATGAAGGATTTCATGTTCTTTCCTATGAATTGCAGGATTCAGACGGACACATTCTGGAAAGCAGCGAAATCGCCCTGTCCAAAGACAGTCCCTTCTTGCTCAGCCCGTATTTACGCCTTCAGCGCATGTCTTCCGCCAGCCAGCGACAACTGCAGGAAGAAACGGAGAGTATCGACTGGCCGCTTTCCATGCCTCAGGCGCCTTTTGCTACGCCGGGCGAACGGATTTTATCGGATACCGAACTTTGTCTGAGACTGAATGACGACACTGGGCAATGCGTTCTGGAAATCGAGGATGAAGAGGGAAGGCGAGAAGTGTACGCTCTGGGCGATTCGTTTCGCTTCTCGCTGAAGTATCCGCATAGCCGGCTTCGGCTGATCCATGTACCGACGGGTGCCGCACTGGAATGGAGCGTCTATAGTCCTTCCCTCGAAAACAAGGACGGGCAGCCGGATGCTGAGCCGGATACCGGATATTCAGAGTCGTTCCATTCTCCAGCGGAAATCGAACGGCTCAGTCCGCTGGATGTATCCTGGGCAGCTGGAGGATTTTCTGCCAGTGAATTGTCTCGTCCCGAATCCGATTTTTCCTATAGTGAAAATACTTCTCAGGACGGCTCTCTGGAGGATGACTTGCCAGAGGAAGGAGGAAACGACAGTTCGGATTTTGCGGTGTATGAACATCCCGATACGCCTCAGCCCAATCCGCAGACGAACGGCACAGATCTTTCGGATCCATCCGTTTTAAATGTCGAGAATGCCTTCACGTATCAGGACGCACCTCTCTCTGATTCCAGCTGGAATTCTTCGGCTAGTTTTTCGTTTATGCAGGATCGGCCATCCGCTGAGCTGACCGCTTCGGTTTTTACGGATTCAAATTCCGCTTCTTCCAGCGTATCGCTTCTCGACGATCCGCTGCTGTATTCGCCTTTTGCGCCGACCGGACGACAAAATCCCGGAGCCGTTCTCAGCGCGGATCCGGAAAAGAGCCTTCGCCCTTCCAGCCGCAAATACGGGGATTCTCTTCTTCAGACCGCTTTGAAAGGAAATGAAAAAGCGTATAAACCCGGTGAGCTGATTTTTACGTCCTCCGCTCAGGATCTGAAAGTCGACGTTCAAAACGGGACGCTTGAAGCATTTACTGTACAGTCGCTCGATACCCAGAAAACGTACGAATCGCTCGAACAGGCGTTTGATGCAGAATCGAATTCTGCGTTTCAGATTCAGGCGGTTTTTCTGGACGCCAGACAGCAGAAGGTGGATCAAAGCTGGACCGTCATCGATTCGGGGAAGATGTTTCAGGAGCAGATCCAGCTGCCGGGGCTGCGTTTAAAACGCTTTTGTTCCCTCGATGAAAACGGCCGGATGATTCGCAGGGATGCGCTTCATCGCAAGGAAGTTATGCTTTGCCGAGGGTTTGTTCAAACGGATGGAACAGACATTATGCCCTGCGAAGCGCTCCGCCTGTATGTGGATGATCCTTCGGCTTCCTATGCCCTTCAAATCGATGGAAAAGAGCAGCCCGCAAAACTGAAGGAAGATGAGCTGGGGCAGCCGTATCTCGAACTGTACAGCGCTCGAAAAAATCAGAGGGTCGAAGTATTCAAAGACGGTCAGAAACTCGACACGCTTACCCTGCCTGTGAAACCTGCATCGGCCATGGGAGGACTGATTCTGGCCTGCGGACTGCTTGGCGGCTTTGCTGCGGATGGAAAACGCAGACGATTGCGGAACGCTTCTCTTCGTTGAGCCAGAACGGGCCGTTCTCTTCGAAGCGGCCAAGACAGAAGAGAAGACAGACTCTACTATGGAGGCCCCCCTTTTAGCTGTTCACGAATTCCATCCCTGGTCTGGCGGTTACCTGTGTCGGGTGAATACGCGCTTTATGGCGCTCGATTTGGATCCGGAAGGTTTTGCGTTCACGGCCTCCGCAGATTTCCCCTACGCTTCGCCGCTCCATTTTCGAATCGAGCTCGCAGGCCGTACGGAGGATGATGGAGAGATCTCTTCAGAGCCGGTTGAGACGGCCTTTGGAGCGGATTCGCCCGGTCTCTGGAAACTGGAAGATTTTTCCTGCAACGGAACGTATGTGAATGGTCAGCGCGTTGAAAAATCCTGTCTCTTAAATCGAGGCGACTGGATTTTTGCGGCAGGTGCTCTGTTTATGTTCTGGAATCGACTGCTGCTGGCTCCTCCGGCTTTTTCCGATGGCCCCAGTCGAGAAATGGCCAACGTACACAAACGAGATGCACCCTCGGGGGAAAAGGAAATTGTGCCGTATGCCTTTCAATCTCCGGAGAAACCGGCGGAATTTGAACTGGAAGCGTTCGTTCGGGATGAATCCGACGAATATACGCGCATGCCCTCTCCCGCCGGAATGATGGTGATCAGCTCGCTGGTGTCGGCACTCAGCGGTGCACTGCTCAATCCCGGTGACTGGAAAACGCTGGGGGCATCTCTTGTCGGGGCGGGAATGAGCGCAGCTGCATTTGGCGGATGGTATGGCTGGCAGGGCCGCAAGCAAAAGCAGAACATTTTTCGAAAAGCGCAGAAGACGCAGGAAAGCTATCTGGCGTACTTAAACCGGGTAGCAAACGAAATGGAAGAACGGCGCCAAAAGAAAACAAGCGCGTTTCAAAGCGAAGCGAAAACACTCTGTCTTCTCGAAGACACGCTTCGTCATGGATGTCTGCGAAAGGACTGGGCCATTCCCGCCGGCGTTCAGTTTTCCTCGTGCATCACGCTTCGAAAGCCGAAAATCAGCTGGCAGACCGAAAATCCCAAAGCCCTCGAAGCCGTCCATCGACTGGAAGAGATGTGCTTCAGCGCACCATCCTGGTCTTTTCTGGAACCAGGCAGGACGATCACGCTTTCGGATTTGGACGAATCGGCCCTGCTTGATCTTTTTCTCATATGGTGCCATATGGTCTATTCTTCCGGACGGCGTTTTGCGTGGATCGGTTTTTCTCTGGAGCAGATGCCGGTTCATTCCGCCTGCTTTTTCGAACAGACACCGCTCTGCTTTCCGCATGTGCAGGCATTTTCTCGTTTTGCCACTCTTCATCCGTCTTTGGAGTGGACGATCTGTTCGCGCCAGAAACTCTTTGCAAGCCAGCTTCCTGCAAATGCTGCATGTATTGAATTTCTTCCTTGTACTTGCAAGACGTCTCTTTCAAAACCCGAAGGGGAGACGGCCCCGATTCGCCTGTCGCTGGATCGAACGCAAAAACGGCAGAAACTGCGAGCGAGCGGCTTTGGTCTGGCATCCGATTTGTTCAGTCTGCCGGTTCCCAGCACAGTAAACGAACCGCTCTGGAGCTCGAGCAATCTGAATTTGCGCATTGAACTGGCGCCAGGGGTGTTCTGGGACCTGGTTCAGGATGGCCCGCACGCGCTCGTTGCCGGAGCGACGGGAAGCGGAAAAAGCGAAGGATTAAGTACCCTGCTGCATTTGCTGGCATGGCAAAATCCGCCCTCTCGGGTTCAGTTCATTTTGATCGACTTTAAAGGCGGCGCGTTTGGCGGACCGCTTCTGGCGCTGCCGCATACCGCCGGGTTGATGACCAATCTTCAGGCGGCCTCGATTGAACGTATGGAAAAGGCTCTAGAAAATGAGCTGAACCGGCGCCAGAAAGTCATTGCAGAACAGATACAGCAGCAGGCGGCAGGAACAGAAACGGCGCCATTTCCTTTCAGCCATCTGTTCATCTGCGTGGATGAATTTGGTCAGCTGAAAGCCCGCTGTCCAGAGTTCATGAAATCGCTGCAGGAAACGGCACGAATTGGAAGAAGCCTCGGCGTCCATCTGATTCTTTCCACACAGAAACCGGCCGGTCTGGTGGACGAGCAGATCTGGGCCAATTCCAGAAGCCGCCTCTGTTTTTCCGTTCTGGATTCCGGAGATTCCAGGGAAGTGCTCGGGCATGACGGGGCGGTGCATTTAAAGCAGCCGAGAGAGTTCATTCTTCAAGTGCAGGGAAGTGCAGAAAAGCGCGGGCGCGTCTTTTATCTCAAGGCGCCGGCGGATCAGAAAAGTTCCGTCGAATATCTCGATGAAAACGGCCTGTGGGCTTTGCAGCCAAGAAGAAGCCTGCAGGATCAGATCGGCGAGACGATTGCCGCCAGGGGACTGCCCCATGAATGGATTCTCTGTCCCGATCCGCTCGAAGAGAAAGAACACTCAGATCAGATTCTCATCGATGAAATCCATCGAACGATTCCGTTTCGACTGCCGTGCGGACCGATGGCCATGGCTGGAAAAGAAAAGACACTTCGACACGCTTTATCGCTCCTGGTATCGAAGGAAGAAAGAGCGGTTTATTCCACCCTGAATTTTGAAGGGGTCGATCAAGTCATTGCGCCGGAATGCCTGGACGCCCTGCCGGAAGAGATTGGTCCTGCGATTTTCGTCCTTGATGATCCCGCCGGCTTTGAATCCGCTATACGTCAGATCGATCGGCTGCCGCAAAAAGCGGCCATCACTCTGATTCTGGTCTTTACGACCGTCCCTTATGCGCGGTCTTCCTTTATCGGCACACTCGACTGTCGCATTCTTTTCGATCTGGCCGATCGGGAAATGCGCGCTCTCTTTCTGGGAACCAGCGTACCGGGTCAGGTTAAGGAAAACGAAGCGATTGCGAGGATCCAAGGCGAAAAGAAGCGGCTGATTCTCGGTCAGAAAAGGGCGCAGCAGACCATTCGGCCCTGGTTTTATCGCCTGCCCGAATGCCGCCTGCGACTGAAAGCTCACGAGATTGAAGAAGAACCGGGTGATCTGTTCATGGCTATCGATCTTTCCAGTCGATCCCCTTTGTTTTATCGAGGGCAAAAAACGACTCTGATTATCCTGACGCCGGCAATGGGGAAAGCCGCCCGTTGTTTGCAGCGAAGACTGTACATGCAAAATCCGACGGCGGTTCCATTTGAACAAAACGGATCCGCTTCAAACGGAACGAATTTTGAATGTCTGGATTTAAGCCGGGCGGATTCTGTCCAGATCCAGGCCGTTCTTCAGGAAAAAACGAGGCAGGGAACTGTGCTCCTGTTTGGGCACCCGGAAAACGAATGGATGTACAGTCTGGGCCTTCGCCTGCCGTATCCGTGTGAAGGCAATGCGCTCTGGATCGAAGACGGACAGGTTTTCGATGTGCAGACCGCCGCACTGGACGAGCCATGATTTTGCATCTGACCCTGACGGATCGAAAGACGTATCTTCTTCGAATAGCAAATCCAGCCTGTCTGGTGCTGAACGATCTGCTCGATTTTCTGCCCTTTCTTTCAGGCTATTCGCGCGCGGAAAGTGCCTGGTATCTCGAAGAAGAACACGGACTTGTGGATGGGGAAACGAGACTGAGCGATCTCCCGATCTGCGATCAGGATCATCTGCTTCTGTTTCCAATCACGTCCTGCGAATCTGACCGGAAATAAAAGCAGAATCCCCCCTCAGCAAGAGCAGAAAACCAAAAGCGGCCGCACACAGCGGCCGGATAAATGAGAAAAAACGAATGGGAACACGGATGTGTTCAGAAAGGATAGCGTATGCGAATTGTTGCGGATTTTAATGAGATTTCCCGGACCGGAAGAACGCTCAAAAGCCGGGCCGGCGAATACGAAACGCTGCTGAGCCAGATGATTCGGACGATGAATGAACTGCAGAGCCAGTGGCAGGGCGAAGACAGCGCAGCCTTCATGGCAAGACTTGAAGAACTGCGTCCGAAAATGCTGCAGCTGAAAAACGCGATGGACGCTTATGGCGACCGCCTGCTCCACGACGGGGAAGCGTATCGCGCACTGCAGGAAAATCGTACGCTCAATGCCAGAAGACTCGGCTGAGATTACGAAACACGAGACAGCTTCCAAAAGGACAGATTCATATGACTGAAAGGGAAGGTCTTCAGCTTAATCCATACATAACGAAAAAGAGGAGGAGAAAGTCATGTCATCGATTACCATCAGCGCGGATCAGCTTGAAAGCTGTGCCGCTCGCGTAAGCACTCTGAAAACCGAGATGGAAAACACGTTCAACAGTACGCGTTCCCTGATTCAGGGCATGAATGCCTACTGGCAGTCGCCTGCCGCAAACGACGCGTTCGCGCAGTTTGAACAGCTCAGCCCCATTTTTCCAAAATATATCGAACTGGTCAGCGCCTATTGCTCGTTTCTGAGCGACACCGCGATGAGCTATCGCCAGAACGAGGAAGCGCTTGGCGGCAAAGCATGAAAGAAGCGTATTATCGCTCGCTCTACTGGAGTCTGAGTCAGCTGAAAAACGCATTGCCATCTTCTTTGGAAAGCGCCGAGCGCGAGGCCGTTCTGCGGCGAATTCACCTTCTCCAAAACCAGATCCAGGCACAGATTCAGGAGCTGAACTGGAATGACCCTCGACACCCAGGACTTTAGAGCCCTTGCTGCGTCCATACGGGCACTGAAACAGTCAGCTTCCTTTACCAGTCCAATTCTCAACAGCCGCCACGCACAGATCATGAATTCTCTCGACCAGCTTGCGGCTTTCTTTGAGCGAACCGCCGATCTGATCGAGAACAACGAAGCGTCGCTGTACGATCGCCGCGTGGTCTATGTGGCCAATACCCCCGGCTGGAACACGTCCTTTGTCACCCATGGAACGGGTGCCGGTCTTCTGAGGGGGAGAACGGTAAACGCCGTGATGGGTGCCAATTACGCGTATCAGGCCGGCGGCTGGACCTGGAGTCAGGACCATCTGTACGCGTATGCGAATTACGACTGGCTGTCGATCGGAATTTCGGGAAACGTTGGATTTCGACTGATGAAAAACAATCAGATCAATCCGCGGCTCAGTCTGCAGACGCAGGGACAGGCCCATCTCTTTGGAGCAGAAACCGCTGCAGGTGTGGATCTGGGGCTGTTTGATGCGTCGGTACGCGCCGCAGGAGAAGTCGGATCGGTCCGCGGAGAGGCGAAATGCGTTTTCTCCGTCGACGAGCAGGTAATTTCCGCTCAGGCTGGGGCTGCCCTGGCACGCGGTGAATGCGAAATGGCTTTCGATCTGGCAGGCCTTACGATCACGATGGGCCTTTCCGGCTCGGTAGGCAGTGTAGAAGCCGGCTTTGAATACGCCAATACTCCGGGGGTCTGGGGAGTCAGCGTTAACGGCGCGCTTTTAGCTGGTGCCGGTCTCAGCGTTCGCGTTGAATACAACTAGGTAAGTCGAAACCGGTTTGAGAGATTCACTACAGAGTAAATTTCGAAAGAGGAAACAGCTATGGAAAAAGAAGAAAGCAAGCCGCAGGATCGAACGGACACTTCAAAGTCGGAAAATCTGTCGTCACCGGGACTGAAGCCCTTTTTGCCTCTGGGCAGCATCGTTTGCCTGAAGGAAGGGGATAAGCGGTTTATGATTATCGGTCGCGCCCAGCATGATGTCACTACGGGCCGACTGTATGACTATGCGGCTGTTGGCTGGCCAGAAGGACTGATCAGTGCGAGGCAGACGTGCATGTTCAATGCACCCGCTATTCAAAGTCTGGTTTTTATCGGCCTGCAGGACGAAGAAGAAATCCAGTTTCGCAGGCAGATGGACCAGAAGTGGGCAGAACATCTCAAAAACTCTGCGTCCACTGCAGCATGCTGAACGGCGAAAAAAACAGACAAAGCCGGCAGGCCTTTCCAGGATCTGGAAGCTTGCCGGCTTTACTTTACCTCTTTTAGGGTTTCTTCAGCTCTTTTGTATGCAGCTTTTGGGGAAGAGCATCCGATGCCTGCTCAGATTCGATACTTTCTGGCATCAGTGATACGGAGAATTCTTTTTAGCGAATCAATCTCACGTCGTAAGGCCTCAGCTTCCGCCAGAGCCTTCTGATACTTCCAAGCCGGAACGGTATTGTTCTCGCGCGGTTCTCGCTGCTTTTGAAGTTTTTGAACGAGATTGTCGATTCTTCGCTGACCAATCCAATTCAGATCGTAGCCAGCTTTTTCAAAAACATCACGCGGATTCTTACCGCTCTGAACGTACTTCCAGAGCTGGTCCTTAAACGCAGGCGTAAATCGAATGGAGTGCGCAGACACAAAATCTGTGTTTGGATTTTCGCTCAGAACTTTCACCTGATCTTGTGTGAAACAGGAACGTGGCATACTTGATCTCTCCTTACCGCTCGCGTTGACGGTAAACCTGTTGTCGCATGTTCGGATCATCCGGGAAACCGATCGATTCCAGAGAGGGAGAGTGACAGGAATCCTTTTTGCGAGAGTTTTCGCTTTCTTGCAAATCCGGATTTATCCATCCAGATGGGTACAAAAAAAACAGCCCTCTTTTCAGAAGGCTGTGGGATTGGAAACGTACGATTTAGGCAGCTGCGGACTGGCTGTCATCGGATTCAGTAAGATCCGGACGGGTTACCAGATATTCTGGAGAGTTGGCTTTGAAGGCATCGAAGATTTCCTGATCGTGCACTTCGAAGGCATATTTCTTCAGGTAGTAAATCTGGCAGTCCTTGGCAACGGTCTGGTTGCTGGAAAGTGCGCTGATGATGTCCTTGAGGTTGGCGTCGTAATCGGTGGATACAACGGAAGCCACGTAATAGGTCACATCGTCGGTCGACGTGTCGCTGGTGAAGACCTGATCGAGCAGGCCGTCTTTGCTGGCGTCGAGAATGGCGTTGCGGAGCGTTTCCGGAAGGCCGCTGTCCTGCGTGGAAACGATCTGTTCGCTTCCGGTATAGGTGGCGTCGGCCTTGGCGTACTGCGCGCCGACCTTTCCGGCGTCTTCGCCTTTTTTCAGGGCTTCGAGCGCCTTGTTGGCGTTGTCTTCGGAGTCGGTTTCAATAATGAAGGCTTTCACCGGATCGAATTCCTGACTAATTTCTTCTTTGGCATCGGTGAAGTACTTTTCTGTCAGCTTGGTGGACTGGATGTTGGGGATCAGAACTTTGTTGATGAAATCCTCAGCACTGTCGTAGCCGTTTTCCTTGAGCTGATCTTCAAAGCCGTCTACTGCGGTGTAGGTATCAAGCGTGTTCTGCGCTTCTTCCTTGATTTCATCGGTTACGCCGATTTCCTTGTCCGCAATCTTGCGATTGGCAATGGACAGGACGCCGTTGGTTCCGGAAATCTCTTTAAATACGTTATATTCGTCGCCTTTGGTAAAGGTCGTCTTGCCTACGGTCATCAGTTTCGCAGAAGATTCTGGAACGGATGTATTGGCCTGGCATCCGGCAAACGTCATGGATGCGCAGAGGGCGGCAAGCAGAAGCGGTGTTTTGTATTTCATCTTATTCACCCTCCTGAGTCTTTTTTTCGCTGCTGGCGGCAGAAGACTGCTCGCTGGATTCTTTTGCGGCGCTTTCAACTTCGGCTTTCTTTGTTGTCTTCGCACTTTCAAAGGCGTCGAGCTGTTCCTTAATCGATTTTTCCATCTTTTCCTTTACGGAATCGTCTTCGTAGGTGATATCGAGCTTGGATGCTGCGTCTTCAACAGCGGCAGCTTCCAGTCCGTTTACGCTTCCGGTCAGGGAAGTCACGATGGCTTCGATCACATCTTCGTCGCCGCTGTCCATCATGGCTTTCGGATCGGTTTCGTTTACATACACTTTGTAGAGGGTAACCATTTCCATGCCGTCAGGCTGAACGGTGATCCAGTCGGATACGCTGCCTTTGGACAGGGATTTTGCAGCGGAGAGCACATTGGAATCGAGATCGGTTGTGTTCTCGTCAATGTAGCCATAGAAGCCGCCGTCTTTTGTGTTGTCGCTGTCGGAGTATTCCTTAGCAACTTCCGCAAAGTCTTTTCCTTCATCGAGGGCTTTCTGGATGTTGTCCTTCTTTTCCTGCGATGCATCGGAAAGAACGTCTGCGTTTGGTACCTGCATGGTGATGATCGAAATGGTTCTTCCGCTTTCCGGAACGAACATGCTCAGTTCATCAAAGTGTTCCTTGAGGTAATCGGCGTCAAGCTTGCGGATCTTTTCCGCCGTCATGGCGTAATTATAAGGCGCATCATCTCCTGTAAACCCGTAGGAAGCCAGCGTCTGAAGAATGGACTGACGGGTTTTGCCGGTGCTGTCCGACTTCATGTTGTTTTCAATGTTTTTGGCGATCTGTTTCGCGTTGGCTTTCATTTCCGAATCGGCTTCGACGCTCTGGTCTACAACCGCGTTGCGATACATGTTGTAGAGAACGTTCGAGGAGTTCGAGGAAAGCTCATCGTAGAGATCTGTACTGGTGATGTCGCCGAAATTCAGGGAGGCAACTACATCCTGGCCGTCGACTTTGCGGGAGTTTACGTTATCCTTGTTCAGATCGATGACGAAGTAAACAAGTACACCAATAAACGCGATCGCAATCAGTGTCACAAACCAGTATTTTCTTAAGAATTCTGACATTGCGTTTCGCTGCAAATCTCTTCCGGCTGCAGCTGAATCCTTTCTTTTTTCTGTGATCCGGAAGAGAGGAAAAAAGGCGGGCAATAGAACCGGTTCCTTTTTGAGAATCAGTCAAAATTATACGAAAGGCCTCTATAAAAAGCAATGTACCGGCCAAAGAGGGAACAGGGATTGCCGATGTCCCTGTGTGAAGGCGATGTCCTGAATGGGCGCCTTTTTTATGCTCATTCTGCGCTTTTGAAAAGCCTTTCGAAGTGCCTTTGGCTTTCAGACTGCCAGCCGAGCGTAAAAGGCGGATTAAAACCGGTTTTCCAAACGGGTAAAGTCCTCTATTTACTTTGCGTCCTGCCGGAATGCTTTCCGCCTTCCAGAAATGGATCCATATTATTAGACGAAAGTATTTAACGAGCAGTTTTAAGAAGACGTTCGGAAGCAGAAAGGGGCACGATCGTTTTTGAGACTGTATCTGCCCGTAAGGAAATAGGCTGATCCGCTCCATGCTTTTATTTACCCGCTCGCTTTTCAAAGGAAGAATGCGGCAAGTTACACCTCCTGGTGCGAGTGTAGGAAGCCCGGTTTTTATAAAGATGAAAAATAACTCACAAATACAGCTTGCCGGTTCGCTCTTAAAGGGGATAAAACGGTTTTAGAGTATACTGATTCTGTTAGTGAAATGAGGTATCAAAAATGTCAACATTGGAAATTAGAGATCTTCATGTCAGCGTTGAAGGCAACGAAATTTTAAAAGGCATTGACCTGACCGTGAACTCCGATGAAATGCACGCATTAATGGGTCCCAACGGCAACGGTAAATCCACCCTGCTTGCCGCAATCATGGGCAACCCGAAATATACAGTCACCCAGGGCAGCATTACGCTCGATGGAAAAAACGTTCTCGACATGCCTGTCGACGAACGTTCCAAGGCAGGCCTGTTTCTGGGCATGCAGTACCCGAGCGAAGTCGCCGGCGTAACCAATTCCGATTTTCTGCGTACCGCGATTAACGCACGCAGAGAAACCCCGATTTCTCTGTTTCAGTTTATTAAGGGAATGGACCATGCGATCAATGAGCTTCACATGAAACCGGATCTGGCCCATCGCTTTCTGAATGTCGGTTTTTCCGGCGGCGAAAAGAAGCGCAATGAAATTGTGCAGATGCTTTTGCTGAAACCGACGATGACGATGCTCGATGAAATTGACTCCGGTCTGGACGTCGACGCTCTGCGCATTGTTTCGGAAGCCGTTTTGAAGGCGAAAGAAGAAGATCACATGGGCGTTATCGTAGTTTCCCACTATGCCCGCTTCCTGGACTATCTGAAGCCGACGCACGCTCACATTCTGGTCGACGGCCGCATTGTCGTATCCGGCGGACCGGAACTGATTCATAAAGTCGACAGCGAGGGCTACGACTGGATCGAAAAAGAGTACCACGTTCACGCCCGCAAGGAAGAAAAGCCAAACCCCGTCCTGCTCGAAAACTGCGGCGCCAAGAAAACGGAGTAGGCCCATGGAGAGGACATACAGAAACCGGTTTGAAGACCGGATCGATTTGCATGAGGATGTCCGTCTTGTTTTTGATGCGCATTCACAGGGCAGTATCCTTCTTTTCGTCGATGCGAAAGAAGATACCCTTTCTCTGGATTTTGAAGCCGAACCTTCAAGCCAGGTCCGCGTTTTTATTCAGAACGTAACGGAGCATGCCCTTCGACTCGATATCACGGCGCGCTCCAAAGCCGATTCGAACGTAAAAATCGGTCTGCTCGATCTGCAGGACGAACCCTGCGAAATTCATTTTGACGGG
Source organism: uncultured Allobaculum sp. (assembly GCF_948576815.1). Lineage (NCBI taxonomy): Bacteria > Bacillati > Bacillota > Erysipelotrichia > Erysipelotrichales > Erysipelotrichaceae > Allobaculum > uncultured Allobaculum sp. Next base: position 8,955 of record NZ_CAPAEZ010000021.1, on the reverse strand, counting down.
GATCTGATCGAACAGGGAGCCGATCTGGATTTCTATACTGCTCAGCTCTGCCTGCGCGACAAGTTCAAGAAAGGCGTTCTGAATCTGAACAACCTCGTGCCGCATACTTTTGGCAACATGCACAACTTTGCGGTCTGCTTTGACGGTGGCAATTACGAAATGGCCGCAGCCGGACGGATTGTCAAAGGCGCTTATGCCAGCGAATCCCATCAGGAAACCCGCGTTCTGACGATGGGCAAGGACCACAAAGCTGTAGCAATACCGATTCTTTATATTGATGAAAACGATGTAAAAGCATCCCATGCGCTGACCATCGGTCAGCCGGATGCCGAACAGCTGTACTATCTGCAGTCCCGCGGTCTGTCAACAAGACAGGCAGTCGGTCTGCTTTCCATCGGCTATTTCAAGCCGGTCATCTCTCTGATTGCAGACGATGACGTGCGCAGTGAAATTGAAGTTCAGATGGAACAGAGAGTTGGTCTATATGAATATTAAAGAAAATATTGAACAAATCCGTGCCGAGTTCCCGATCCTGAAGCGGACGATGAACGGTCATCCCGTGGATTATCTCGACAGCAGCGCAACGACCCTCAAGCCGCAGTGCGTCATTGATGAAGTCGTTCGCTATTACACATACCTTGGGGCCAACGCCCACCGCGGCGACTACGAAATGTCCGCCCAGGTCGATCATGCCTTTGAAGGCGCACGAAAGACTATGATGGAATACATTCATGCCGCCCGTAAGGAAGAAATTGTCTTCACATCCGGAACGACCGAATCGCTGAATATGGTCGCGTTAATGGTCGTTCGCGAAATGCTCAAGGAAGGCGATGTTATCCTGACATCCGAAACCGAACACGCTTCCTCGATTCTGCCGTGGGAGCAGGCCGGCTGTGAAAAAGGCGTCGAGACCAAGTTCATGGAACTGACTGAAGACGGCCGTGTGACCATCGAAAACTTCCAGAAGGCGCTCGATGAAAATCCAAATGTAAAAGTCGTTGTCATCGCCCAGGTTTCCAACGTGCTCGGCTATGCTGCGCCGGTAGAAGATATGGGAAAAATCTGCCACGACAAGGGCATTCTCTTTGTGGTGGACGGCGCACAGTCCGTTGCCCATCTGCCCATCGATGTGCAGAAAATGAACTGCGACTTCTTCTGCTTCTCCGGCCACAAGATGTGCGGTCCGACCGGTGTCGGCGTACTGTACGGCCGCTTTGAACTGCTCGACAAGCTCACTCCGGTGTTCTACGGCGGAGAAAGCAACGCCCGCTTTTACAAAGGCTGCGATACGCTCGTACTGCGCAAGACGCCTTTGAAATACGAATCCGGCACCCAGCCGATTGAAGGCGTCATGGGTATGGCCACGGCAGCGCGCTATTTGAAAAAAATCGGGCTTGAGGGCATTCATGCGTATGAACTCGAACTCAAGAAGCATTTTGTCGAACGTGCCACCAAAGAGCTTAAGGACAAAATCAAGCTTTACAATGCCGATTCTCCAAGCGGCATTATCACCTTTAACGTCTACGACAAGGGTCAGCTGATCTTCCCGCAGGATATGGCCAGCTATCTTTCATCCGCAGGCATCGCCGTCCGCTCCGGCCAGCACTGCGCCAAGCTGATGGGCGATATTATTAAGGAACCGGGCACCGTCCGTGCCAGTCTTTATTTCTATAACGATCTTGAGGATGTCGACCGTCTCGTGGATGCCATCAAGGATGCCACCGTCGAGAAGTGTCTGGATATTTTCTTCTAGGAAAGGCGGAATTTACGATGTCGATTGATCCTTCTTACTACCGGGATATTATCCTGGACAACTACAGCTATCCCCATAACAAATCGCTTTCCGATGAGGCGGATTACCATTCCCGCCACATGGCCAGCGATTCGTGTATTGACGATATTACCGTGCAGGCCAAGTTCAAGGACGGAAAAATTGAAGACGTCCGCTTTGACGGAAAAGCCTGTGCGATTTCTACCGCGTCTACTTCCATTCTGACCGAACTGCTCAAAGGCAAGACGATTGAGGAAGCCCAGAACATCATCAACAACTACAACCAGATGATTCAGGGCAAGCCCTACGATCCGCAGGTGCTCGATGAAGCCGTCGTTTTTGAGGGCGTTTCGAAGCAGCCAAACCGGATCGGATGCGCAACCATCGGCTGGAAGGCGGTGCAGGAAATGATTGATGAAGAGGAGGCCGGCAAATGAGCGATCTGAAAAAAGAAGAAGTGCAGGCGCTCCAGGATACCGACTACAAATACGGTTTTCACGACAGGGACACGTCGGTATTCAACACAGGCAAAGGACTGAACGAAGAAGTCATCCGTGAAATTTCGGCGATCAAAAAAGAGCCGGAATGGATGCTGCAGCGGCGTCTGGATGCCTACCACTGCTTTGAAAAAATGAAAAAACCGGACTGGGGTCCGGATCTGAGCCATATCGATTTTGATGAGTTCACCTACTACATCAAACCGAGCGAACGGCAGGAACAGAGCTGGGACGAAGTTCCGGAAACGATCCGCGATACGTTTGAAAAACTCGGTATCCCAGAAGCCGAACAGAAATATCTGGCCGGCGTTTCCACCCAGTATGAATCCGAAGTTGTGTACCACAACATGCTCGAAGAAGTACAGGAAAAGGGAGTTATCTTCCTCGATACCGATTCCGCGCTTCGCGAACATCCGGATCTGTTCAAAAAATACTTTGGAAAAATTATTCCGTATTCCGATAACAAGTACGCGGCGCTGAACACCGCGGTATGGTCGGGCGGCAGCTTCATTTACGTGCCAAAAGGCGTAAAGCTCGAAAAGCCTCTGCAGTCCTACTTCCGCATTAACTCGCAGGCTTCCGGTCAGTTTGAACGGACCCTCATCATCGTCGATGAAGGGGCGGATGTGCATTACGTGGAAGGCTGCACGGCCCCGATTTATTCCAAGGATTCCCTGCATGCGGCCGTTGTTGAAATTTACGTACACAAAAACGCCAAATGTCGCTACTCGACTGTACAGAACTGGTCGACCAACATCATCAACCTCGTAACCAAGCGTGCCGAGGTGCGTGAAAACGGTCATATGGAATGGATTGACGGAAACATCGGTTCGCATCTGAACATGAAATATCCGTCCTGCGTACTCGTGGAACCGTACGCGAAAGGCACGACGATTTCGATCGCCGTCGCCGGCAAGGAGCAGATTCAGGATGCCGGTGCGAAAATGATTCATCTCGCGCCGCATACGTCGTCTACCATTATTTCCAAGTCCGTAGCCCGCAGCGGCGGGGAAGTGAACTACCGCGGCTGGGTCGTTCATGGAAAGAAAGCCGACTATGCGAAATCCAAAGTCGAGTGCGATACGCTCATTCTCGATAAGATTTCCCGTTCCGATACCATCCCGCTGAACCGTCAGCTCAATCAGACTTCCCAGATCGAACACGAAGCAACGGTTTCTAACATTTCCGAAGAACAGCTGTTCTATTTGATGAGCCGCGGCCTTTCGAGAGCCAAGGCGACGGAAATGATCGTCATGGGATTCCTGGAACCCTTTACCCGCGAGCTGCCGATGGAATATGCGGTTGAGCTCAACCAGCTTCTCAAACTGGATATGTCCGATTCGATTGGCTAGATTTTACGATGATCGACCGATCCGAATGGATAGAGAAAAGAAAGCAGATTTCGTCGCGCGATCTGAAAAACGAACAGATTGCGAGGCGGATTCTGCCTTTTTTAAAAGCCTCTTCGTGCATCGGGTATTTTTATCCAGTACGCCAGGAAGCGGACATTTTCTCGCTGCGGGATCCGGGCTGGACCTTTGTCCTGCCGCGCGTACTCGATAAGACGAAGATGGCTTTTTACGATTCCACAATTTTAAAACCCGGCGGGTTTGGCATCCCGGAACCCGTTTCCGATGAGGAAATTGTCCCGGACGTTCTTGTCATTCCTTTACTCGTATTCTGCGATGGATACCGGATCGGATATGGCGGCGGCTATTACGATCGCTATCTGGAAAAGCATCCCGAATGCCTGCGCATCGGAATTGCCTTCGATGAGCAGGAAGGTCAGTTTGAGCCCGAATCCTGGGATCAGCGGCTGGACTGGATCATCACGCCGACACGAACGCTGCACTACGATCGAAACGGCCAATAAATCCGTCAGACCGCCAGTTTGTTTTGTACAAATGCGTTTAGATGCGTTTGGAAGAAAGGAGAAGCACTGTATGGCAGACCGCAAAAACAGGAAACGGATCCTGATTTTCGGGGATTCCAATACGTGGGGCTGGGATCCGCAGACCGAGGATCAGCGGCATGACCGCTTTGTGGAGCGCCTTCGAAGCGACTGTCCCGAATATGAAATTATGGAAGAAGGCATGAATGGCCGGGTGCTCGATGCGCCGGGCTATTTGGGTCCTGAATCCGGATCCGCCTCGATACGAAAAGCGATCGAACGAAATCTCCCGCTCGATCTGATTGTGATCGCTTTAGGAAGCAACGACGCCAGACGGATGTATTCACCCTCCATCCGCGTCTGGAAAGCGAATCTTGATGCGTTTTTAAACGCCTTAAACGCGGCGAGAACTCTGTGTCCGCATACGCCGGTGCTGCTGGTGAGTCCGCCTTTGTTAAATGCAGAGGCGATTGACAGGGAAATGCTTTCGACCTTTTCGCAAAGCGGTCAGCGCATTCTCGAACAGGCCCAGAGCGAGATCCAGAAAGCGGGAGAAGAAATCTGCTTTTATACGTTGATCAGCAGTGAGATCGGTCTGTATGGAGGCGGCTATGACGGCATTCATCTCGATGCCAGCGGGCATCTGCGACTTGCCAAAGCTCTGGAAGAGAAATTTCATACGATTTTTGCCGATTCGAAATGATTCTCGATCAACGCGATAAATGCGAAAAAAGAATTTCACGGATTCTGCTCGAGCGCATTGTCCAACCTGTGACGGGCAAACGAGCGTTCAAACAGACCGGCGTGAAATATGCTGGAAAGGAAGACTGGACAAAAGTCCGGTCTGGCCAAGTGAACTGGAAAGAAGAATGAACATGAGTGTACTTGATCAAATTCATGCGTTCTGGGCACGGTTCTGTGATGAAGAACCAGCGCTTCTGAAGGCATTGCAGGAAAAAAACTATGATCAGCTTTCGGAAATTCTCGATACGCTGAATTCGCTGTCCTATGAAATCAGCGGCGCGCATTTCTTTGTAGAAGATCGTGCGGAAGAGCCGGAAATGACCTTTGATACCGGTCCGGATAAAACGACGCAGCTGATCTGCGAAAAAATGAAGGAACTTGCACCAGAGTCCGTAAAGAAAACCTGGATCATCAACGACACGCTGCCGCCGCTCTCGCAAAAGGCGATCGAAGCCTCTTTGCAGATTAAGGAGGAACGCTATTCGCTTTTTGACATGACGGTCTTTTATCAGATCGATGAGAAAAACCATTCTTTTGTCTGCAAAGTGTACTGCCCTGGCTTCTCGCTGGTCGACAATACCGAATACAAGCGGGAAATGTCGATCTATCTGGTGGAACTGGCCATTGGCGAGAAAGAACTTGAGGCGTATGTCGGCAGCGTAGACTATGTCGACGAGCCGGAAAACGGCGTCGATTTCTGCAATCTGACGGAACTGTATGAAGTCATTCTCGACACAGCGGAAAAACGGAAATGGCCGCAGTATGAACATCCGACCGATATTTATACCGTCTTCAAACCGCACGAAGATTTTGCGAGCGATTCGCTGCGCAAGGATATGAAGATTATTTTCACCACCCATCCTTCGCTGATCGAAGAATCGCTGGGAAATAAGAGCGATGTTTCGCTTGATATTAAATCCAGAGAAGGGGAGTACGGCTACATTTATTACGCCAACCTGTTCGACGCTAAGGAAGACGCGTCGTTCCGGCAGGCCCTTTCGACTCAGATCGAAAAGATTCTGGCGCCGCTTCACTGCGCCAAGGTGATCGGCGGAGCCATCGGCAAGTCCTATTCGTATATTGATCTGATTCTTTACGATGAGCCGATGTTCCAGAAGGCATTTGCGCAGATCCAGCAGCAGCTCAAAAGCAAAGTGGATCTGCATTACCGCAGCTTTGGACAGGAAGCCTAACGGACCAGCGGACCGCTCAATTCAAATGTAAAAACACTGGACAACAATAGAAAACACAAGGGAGAGCTGTCGACTCAGCGTCGATAACTCTCCCTTGTTGAACGAAAAAAAGAGCGCGGATGCGCTCAATTTTTTTTCATTTTTCGGTTGTGATTATTCAGCAACAGGTGTCACGTTAGCTGCCTGTTTTCCACGATCGCCTTCAACGATGTCGTAGGTAACAGTCTGGCCTTCCTCGAGGGAACGGTAGCCTTTCTGGTTGATGGAAGAGTAGTGTACGAATACGTCTTTTCCATCTTCACCAGTGATGAATCCGTAACCCTTTTCGGCGTTGAACCATTTCACTTTTCCAGTGTTCATGTTTTACCTCCCGGAATAGATTGGAAGATTTTATTATTAAAAAGAGAGCTTTTAATGCGAACCTGGAAAACGAAAAAGCTGCGAATATCCAGTTTCTAAAAATCAGTATGAAATCTATCCTTTACATCAGCAATTATATAGACTTTGGATAAAAAAGGTCAAGCAGGTTTCTGTTTTCAACAAACACGAAATATGTCATTTAACAATGTAAAAAAATACAAATATACTTTATATAAAGATCATATATCTATGGGGCATGCTTTCAAAAAACTTTCACTGCCTTTCGCAGGGCCGCTTGAGTGTAGAGAAAACGTTTAAAATCCGCTGTGAAAAGGCAAAGGTTTTTCCATGCGACTGGCGATAAAACCGCGTGAGCTTTCCTCTGTTTTCAGCGCTGAAGGAAGGCGTGTCTTTTTGATCGGGCACGGAATTGTCTCAGCGTGGCGAAAGGGTGTTTTCAGCCGCCTCGATATAATGGAAGCATGAAAAAAACAAATCGTTTGCTGAAATCGATCGATCGAACCTTTGAAATTCTTCTTGCTTCGTCGATCGTACTTTCCTTGTCCTCACTGCCGGTCTGGGCCAATACGGACTCTTTCGACAGGTCTTTGGATGAGCAGACTCAGTCCCAAGGGACAGAGGAGGATGCAACAGACTCAAGTACACAAATGTACCGGCTGTATAATCCAAACTCTTCAGAACATTTTTATACGGCGGATCTTCATGAAAAGAACGCGCTGATCTCATATGGCTGGCAGTACGAGGGAATCGGCTGGTTTGCTCCGCAGAGCGGAGAGCCGGTGTATCGTCTGTATAACCCGAATGCGGGCGATCACCATTACACGCTCAATCTTCACGAACGGGATGCTTTGGTTCAGCTCGGCTGGCGATACGAAAAGATCGGCTGGTATTCCGATACCCAGAAACGCGTGCCGGTCTATCGCGAATACAATCCGAACGCGAAAAGCGGTGTGCACAATTTCACCACAAGCCGGCAGGAAGATCAGGCTCTGGTCCGCTTTGGCTGGAAGGCGGAAGGAATTGCCTGGTATGCGGAGAAGGAAGGCGTGCCGGTCGATCGCTCCTTAAAAGCGCTCCACGTTTCGGGAACGAAGCTTCTCGATGAGAACAATCAGGAAGTCGTTCTGCAGGGATTCAGTTCGTTCGGACTGAACTACATGCCGCAGTACGTAAATGAAAATGTATTCCGCTTTCTGTATACCCAGATGAACAGCCGAGTGATCCGGCTGGCGCTGTACACCCAGGAATACGGCGGTTACTGCTCCGGTGGAAACCAGACCGAACTGAAGGCGATCATCGATCGCGGCGTGAAGGCGGCCAAAGCCACGGGGCAGTATGTCATTATCGACTGGCATATTTTGTCCGACGGCAACCCCAACCAGCATATCGATCAGGCAAAAGTCTTCTTTGATGAAATGTCCGCTAAATACGCCAGCGAGAAGCACGTTCTGTATGAAATCTGCAACGAACCGAACGGGACGGACTGGGCTTCCGTAAAGGCCTATGCCAATACGATCATTCCGATCATTCGCCGGCACGATCCCGACGCGGTCATTCTTGTCGGTACGCCGACCTGGTCTCAGGATGTAGACGTTGCCGCCCGCGATCCGCTTCAGGGCTATTCGAACATCATGTATACGCAGCACTTTTATGCAGCGACGCATAAGGAGCCGATCCGGGATAAGCTGAAAACGGCGCATGCGCTGGGCCTGCCGGTATTCGTAACGGAATTTGGAATTTCTTCGGCGGACGGCAACGGAACGATCGATCCGGCCTCTGGAAATGCATGGATCGCTTTGCTGAATGAATACGGAATCAGCCGCGTCGGCTGGGCGTTAAGCGATAAGAACGAAACGTCCGCGCTGTTCAAGCCCGGAACGACGACATCCCTCTCGCTGTCTGACCTGACCCCATCCGGAGAATGGTTTTATGAGACGTATACGCATCATTATCCAGCGCATCTGCCCAATCCAAATCCAGGACTGCCGCAGCCTTCGGATCCCGTTGAGCCGGATCTGCCAAAACCGGATACTCCGTCTTCCGGACAGAGCGGCTTTTTAAACTGGTCCCTGAAAACGATAAACAGCTGGTCAGAAAACGGGGAATACTACGTACAGTATGAACTGACGCTGACTAACAAGGAAAATCACGATGTAAACGGCTGGAAAGCGGAAATTCCATTGAATCAGGATTTCCGTGTGCAGAGCGGCTGGAACGCCGTATTCAGCCAGAACGGCCGTACGCTCATAGTGCAAAACGAAAGCTACAACGCGTCGATTGGCGCTGGACAGAGCATTGGCGGCATCGGAATAATCCTGCGATCCAGTCAGCTCTGGACCAGCTGAAATAAACAATAAACATACAGAAGCCATGGAACCGGTCGAAAACACGATCGAAGCTTCATGGCTTTTTTGCAGTTTCAGGACAATGCTGTTCACTTAAGCTTCACAAGCTCACTTACAAATCAGGTTAGTTCCT
>NZ_CAPAEZ010000020.1:0-35480 GCF_948576815.1 uncultured Allobaculum sp. | reverse complement strand
TAGCGTATCTAATATTCAGTCTCGCGTATACCCGTCGATTGTTTGACACTTACGGCAAAAAGCGATCGCTTTTGAATTACTTGTTGGAAGGCAGGCAGGAAGCCACGGCTGCTGCAAGGTTGGAAAGCGGCATCGTCTGCAAAACGACTTTGCCAGGACCGGTAATGACGGTGTTGAAGAAGCCTTCGCCGCCGAACAGTTTGTTTTTTACGCCTTTAACCGTCTCCACATCGATCGAACAGGTCGAATCGATCATTGCTACGTTTCCGGTATCGACGATCAGCTTTTCGCCTGGACGCAGCGTATACGTGTAGTCGGATCCGTCAATTTCCAGAAACACAATACCCGGACCGGTGATCTGCTGCATGATGAACCCTTCCCCGGAGAAGAATCCGCTCATGCCCTTTTTCTGAAAGAAGGTAGAAAGCGTTACTTCCGGCGTGCTGGCCAGAAACGCCCCCTTCTGCGCGACGATGGATTCGCCTGGAGCCAGAATTACCGGTGTGATGCTTCCTGGAAAGGAGGAGCCAAAGGTCACCATACCCGGAACGTCCATTGCGGTATAGACGTTCTGGAAAATGCTTTCGCCGGTAAACATGCGGCCAAAAGCTTTCCCGAGGCTGGTTCCGCGCGTTTCCATATTCATGTTTGGTGTCATCCAGATCATGGATCCTTTTTCCGTGATCATGGATTCGTTCGTTTCAAGGTGGCAGATGACACAGGGAAAGTCACCGCCGACAATTTCATATTTCATACGTATCTCCCTTTTTTAACTTTGCATTGGGAATACAGAAAAATCCTGTTTCCTTCCGCTTCAGAAACAGGATTTCATACTTTGTATAGTCAAACAATCTATCGTTTCGCAGCCTGTACAGGTTCATCCGTTTTCCACGCAAAATGAACGATATCCCGCGAAACAAACCCGACAGGTTAAGCGAATTCTAAGAATTTTTCTGGAACACTTTAATGTCCGGCGTCCTGCCAGGCCTGAAGAAATTCATTCCAGTCATGGATTTCGCAGACCGTCGGATGACTCTCTTTTTCGAACGGATCGTGCTGGCGGTTGACGCGAATCCATAAGGACGGCGCGCCAAAGGCGATCGCACCGAGAATGTCCGCTTTCCACGAATCGCCGATGACCAGAATTTCATCTGGCAACAGCGTCTTGCCAAGCGCCTTGCAGGTGCGGGCGTACGCTTTTTGAAAATACGACAAGTCCGGTTTGGAAACGCCAAATTCGTCCGAAGTATAAATTTCCGTAAACAGCGTATCCATTCCCGCCGCTTTCAGCCGTTTATACTGACCGCTCTGCTTGCCGTTAGTCACGATAAATAACGGCAGACCGGCTGTTTTCAAAGCTTCTAGTCCTTCGAGCGCTTTGGGCATCGGATGGTTTCCTTCATAAAGCTGATGGTGGAACGTTTCCTCAAAGCCTTCGGGTACGGTCCGCTCAAGACCAAACGCCTTGAACAGATGGACAAACCGGGTTTTGCGCATTTCATCGCGCGTCATTTCTCCCGATTCGATGTGATCCCACAGGCAGGCGTTTTCTCTTAAAAAGATCGGATAGTACGCTTCCGTCCATTCGATGCCAAACTTTTGAAACGCATAAATCATCGCGTCCCGCGCGCACAGATCAAAACTCAGCAGCGTCTGATCGATATCGATCCAGACCGCCTGAATCTTTCCGTTTTTCAAAAGCGAAATCAGCCTGGACAGCGACAGGCTGGGTGTTTCTGCTCTGTTTTCCAATTCACTCATGATTTCAGTATAAGCGCCGGCTTTGTATTTTCGCATTCGACGCTGTATTTCTCCTTCTTTCGCAAAAAGCCCTGTCGTTCCAAACAGCAAGTTGAGCCGCTGTAACCCGAGAAAAATCCATGAAAAAGGAGCCGATTGAACGATTCGACACGGCTGGTCGACCGTGCATACGGCTCCTGATTTCTGCATTCGGTTTGAAATTCATCCTTCGATCTCGAAAGGATAAACGAATTGATAAGGATGGCGAGTTACAGGGAGATGCCCAGACGATACACTTCCTGATAAGCCGGATGGGCGATGATGTCGCCTTTTTGCATGACATTGGATCCATAAACGATCGAAACGACACGGCTGGTCGGCAGCGAATCCGTAAAGCCGGTCAGAGAGTTCACGGCTTCTTCCATTTCCGAGCGGTTAACCGGTGCGGTCAGGAAGAAGTAGAAGTCCTTGGCGTCGAAGCCGCTGAAGTAAGGGGTCATGCGGTCGATGAATGTTTTCATCATGCCGGACATCGTATAGAAATAGACCGGAGTTGCCAGAACGATGACATCCGAATCCTGAATGAGCGATACGTACTGATCGACATCATCGGGCTGCTGGTCTTCCCGGTAAAAGTCAAAATTCTGGTCCTTCAGATTGATCCGTACAATCTGATTTTCCGGATTTTCGGAAGCGCCGCGAATGAATTCTGTGCAAAGCAGATCGCAGTTTCCGTTTTCCCGGGGAGAGGAATTCACCACAATAATCTTTTTCATGCTCTTTCTCCTTTGAACCTTATATTCTGTATTCATTATAGTAAGGCAAATACGAAAACCCATTCATCATGCCTGTCTTCAAATGGGCAGACGAAGGCATGGACAAGGAGGACGGACTATGCATTTTGATCGAATCCGAAAACTGAGTATCACGATTGCGCTGATCATTCTTGTGATTTTACTGGCGGTAATGTTCCGTGCCGTTTTTGAGGGATAGTACGGCTTTCCAGGAATGATCGAAAAAGATATGCGCCGGTTCGTCAGTTCCATAAAAAAGCGGCAGACGCTCTGCCGCTTTCAGGTCTCAGGAATTTTTTTATACATTACATTTTCTTTTCCGTTCTGGAAAAGACCCAGTCTGCCTAAGCCATTACCTTGGCGTGGAATAATCAGGGACGAATCTGACCGTCGCCGAAAATGATGTATTTGGTTGTGGTCAGCTCTTCGAGACCCATCGGACCTCTGGCATGCAGTTTCTGGGTGGAAATGCCGATTTCCGCGCCAAGACCGAATTCGTGTCCATCGGTAAAGCGCGTCGAAGCGTTGACATATACCGCGGCGGCATCGACCTGATTCAGGAATTTTCGGGCATTCGCATAGTCTCTGGTCACGATGGCTTCGGAATGGCCGGTGTTGTAGGCGTTGATATGTTCGATGGCTTCGTCCACCGAATTTACCGTCTTGACGGAAATTTCATAATCGAGATATTCCCGTCCCCAGTCTTCTTCACTCGCTTCTACGGATTTGGCATGATCGATCAGCGGCAGAAGTTCTTTCTGGGCGTGAATGAGCACCTGATGTTCCGCCAGCTTTTCTTCAAGCCTGGGAAGGAGTGCATCGACGACATTTCTGTGCACGAGCAGCGATTCCACGGCGTTGCAGACGCCGACACGCTGCGTCTTTCCGTTAATGATGATGCGAACGGCCATATCCAAATCGGCGCTTTCATCGACATACACGTGGCAGTTGCCTGTTCCAGTTTCGATGACCGGTACGGTCGCATTTTCCACAACGGAAGCAATCAGCCCGGCTCCCCCGCGCGGAATGAGGACATCCACCCAGCGCGAGCAGCGCATGAGTTCCCGGGATGCTTCACGGGAGTTGTCCTTCAGCAAAGACGCCGCTTCCATAGGAAGATCAAATGCCGCCAGACTTTCCTGGAGGACTTCCACAATCGCCGCGTTGGAATTTGCGGCTTCTTTTCCGCCTTTAAGAATGACCGCGTTTCCGCTCTTGAAACAGAGCGCAAATACGTCCGCCGTAACGTTTGGACGGGCTTCATAAATGACCGCGCAGACGCCTAAGGGAACTCTCTGTTTTCCGATCAGAAGTCCGTTCGGACGTTTTTTCATTTCCAGAACGCTGCCGACGGGATCGGGCAGATCGGCCACTTCCCGCATGCCCTGCGCAATGGATTCAATGCGTGCTGCCGAAAGCATCAGACGATCCTGCAGCGGGAGGGGCATATTGTTTTCCCGGGCGGCTTCCAGGTCTTTCGCGTTGGCAGCAAGAATCCGATCGGTACTGGCGATCAGACGATTGGCCGCATCGAGCAGCACCTGGTTTTTTGTATTGGTATCGAGGGTATTCAGAATTCCGGCGGCGCGGTGCGCCTTTTCGCCGAGTCCATTCATCCAGTCTGTCATTCGAGTTCCTCCAGAAGATCATCAAAGCCCAGTCCGGAAACCGGGTTAGCGGCGAAGAACGTGCCAAGCGGTTCTCCGGCCACAAGATGTTCGATAATTCGAAAGTCTTTCGCGTTCGCAATAATCATGTCGCAGCCGATGGCGCCTGCAATCCGTGCCGCGTGAATTTTGGTCGTCATTCCGCCAGTACCTACTCCGCTTGAGGGGCCTTTGGCCAGCTGGCAGATTTCCTCATTCAGTTCGGCTACCTCGTCAATGAAACGAGCGTCTGGATTTCTGGACGGATCGTCGGTATACAGCCCGTCGATATCGGAAAGCAGGACGAGCAGATCGGCTTTAACCAGCGCCGCTACAAGCGCGGAAAGCGAATCGTTGTCGCCGATTTCAATTTCATCGGTCGCAATCGTATCGTTTTCGTTCACGATCGGAATGACGCCGAGATCAAACAGTTCTTCAAACGTATTTTTTGCGTTAAAGCGGTCTTTTTCATAGCGCATTGTGTGCTTGGTCAGAAGCAGCTGGCCGCAGTTCAGACCGTATTCCGCAAATATTTTCTGATACAGCATCATCAGCCGTGCCTGACCGACAGCGGCACAGGCTTGCTTGCGGGAAACCGAATGCGGCCGCTTGGGCAGACCGAGATACTGGGAGCCGACCATGATGGCTCCCGAAGAAACTAAGACGACATCGTAGCCGGCATTGTGCAAAGAGCAGACCTGCCGGACGAGAACGTCAAGCTTATCAAAATTTAATCGGCCGGTCTCTGGGTAAGTCAGAGAAGAAGAGCCGACTTTCACAACAATTCGTTTCGCGTCTTTAACGCGGGTTCTTAAAGATGACATGCGTTTATTGTATCCAAGTTCTAAGATGAGGCCTGAAATTTTTCAGACTTTTGAAAATTTTGGCGCCTTTTTCTTTCACTGCAGCGAAAAACCGACAGCTGCTCACAGACCGAGGCAAGGATGGACATTAAAACACGAAAAGGATGGTTTCAAGCCGCATGCTTTTATGCCCGCAACAGGACGGGTGCAGTTTTCCTTTAGTCCTTGTCCAATGTCATTAAGTTAAAATCGTAAACCTCGCTGAAGTTCCTGCACCAGAGGAGTAGAGGGATTGTTCTAAGAAGAGGAAGCATGACGAAAAGGATAATTTTTTCGTGTTTAAAAAAATCACCTGATCGTCAATTAGTGTTTTATCAAACTGTTCTACCTATATCTTTGCCTTTTCCTTTTACCTTCGCGGTCGACCAGGGCGAACAGATTCTGTCTTTCGTTCCAGAAGTTTAACAAGCCCTGCTCCGGTATACGCTCCTTCATTCCAGAAGAACGATCGAGTTGCAGCCGTAAGAAAGGTAAAGTCGATTTTTCGTTCAGCCTTCCGTTTCACAGCCCGTTCCAGCTGAAGGCGAATCTTCTTACTTTTTTCAACGTGATTACGAATTCTCGAATTCATGTTGTAAATGGTCCTCTTGGCGTAGACCTCTCCAATGACCAGTTCTTTCTTCCTGCCATGAATATGTTCCAGGCCCAGCTCTCTTTTGAGGTCTCTGAAACTGATTTCGATCTGCCAGCGCAGCCGGTAGATTTCCTTCAGATCATCCGTGCTGAAGGAATCAGCAGAGAGGTTGGTAAAGAGTGTAATAAAGGACTCTTTTTCCCCGCATTTAACCTTAAATCTGACTGCTCTTCCATGGAGGGGCAGCTCCGTTACACCGTTTGAAAACTCAGGGTGTTTTGGATAAGAAGAAATGTACTTGTATGTATCCCAGTTTTCCTTAGCTTTCTTATTGTTCTTGGAAGTTAAAGTTACATCAAACGGAATGTCATACTCTTCGGTTTCCGGTGTGGGATGGGTATGTCAAAAATTTTGTCCTCGATATCTGAAATATCCCGGCTGCCTTTAGGAACTGCCTGTGGTTCGAATGTACCAAGGCGATCACGAGGAATACGCAGATCCAGTTCGCACTGAGAAGACCTTACAGTCTTCTCAGAATAGCCGTTGCGCCGGTTGTCCGTCGATTTAGGAGCATGCGATCCGCTGGTATAGCCGAGATGCGAGTCAAGTTCTCCCTGGAGCATCTGTTCAAGGACAGGGCCAAAGATTTCCTTGATGAGGTCTGAGGCTTCTTTAAACGTCTTAGGTTTGTATTTCTTAACGATGGTTGAAGCAATCTGTTTCTGAAGGGTTGGTGCAGCTTTAGCTTTACGTGGCATAAGTGGTCTCCTTGTATAAATTTGTCAGGCTCAAGCTGATTGTATCAGCCTGATGCCTTGATGGAATTTACACAAAAGACCTTACACTCTCGCTTCCGATCTCTCCTGCATTGCCTCTTTCTGGGCCTTCTCATAGTCGAAAAGCTTCTTAACGCTTGGATAGACCAGATGGCCATTCTTCTTGCGGAAGCCTGCACGATTTGTATCGAATGCGTTCTGCGCACTCCAGTAGTAGCGGTCCGCCATCTGCAGACGATGCGCACGGTATAAAAGGCGGTACTCCCGCAGATCGAGCAGGAGCACCTGTTCAATAGACTTAAAACCGAAATAGCGAAAACAGTCTACGGCAATCGAGTCCGTCAGCTCTTTCAGGCTTTTGGGACCGGACTGTTCAGAAGGCCGAGTTTCTTCAGCTTTCCTTTGCAGACATTCGCTGTCGATAAAAAATCGATCACTTCCGATCCGAGTTTCTCCAGATCGACTTCGCCTTCTTCGAACCATTCCGTCAGTTCGTCCTTGTTCAGACGCGGGGTCTGCCTGATGTTCAGTGCCATGATTGTGTCGATCAGCACGCGCACATCGACCATGTCGCGGATGGAAATGACCGCATTGGCCAGACCCATTTCAATCTTTTCGCCGTCAATCGTGCGAACTTTGGTCTTCTCGATTTCATTCAGAAAGACGATAGACGCCTTGAGCGGATAGAGCGTTCCTCTGACATTAATTTCCATGATTTACGCCCTCTATTCCGTTACTTTTGCAGTATCTTCGAACAGATACTGGACGATATCTTTCTGCTCCTGCGTGAGCGTTACGTAGCCTTTGACGCCCATTCCATTGATTGAGTAGGTCTGCGAAAGCTCCGCAAAATCTTCGGCGCTGGCGACAGCTCCAGGCTGGTCAGATAGCCCTGATGATAGCGGGCCTTGTACTTGTCGGCATTGTCATCGGTTCCTTTTTCCGAAACGTTCACTTCCCAGATCTCCATCAGTTCTCCGGACTCCATGGCCTCCTCGAGGTCGTCGTGAACTCCGTCACCTTCGGTCACCAGAGAGGTCAGCGAGATCTCTACCTCGCCGGCTCCTGGCACGCGAATCGTTCCGTCTTTGGTTGCGACGCTGTCTGCGTCTTTGGACATGGTGCGGCTGCCTTCCGTCTGGAAAGCGACAGTTTTGGCCGCTTCCTGCGTTCTTTTGGAGTAGCGGCGAATCAGATAGAAAATCTTTTTGCCTTTTACAGGTTCTGCACTCGCGGCAAATCTCTGAAGATTGAAAGTCATTCGTTATTCCTCCTGTAATGTTTGAATTCGAGGGAAAGAATCCCCCGGTAAAGCGGCTGGTCTGTCGTGTAGTCCGGAAGGGTTTCAAGGGAACACTGCGACAGGCACCAGCTGTAGTTTTCTGTCTGCTCCAGACCTCTGCAGATCTGGCGGATAGAAAAAAGCAGGGAATCGACAGTTCCCCGCTGGGATGGGTCATTGTGCCAGACGTTAATGGAAAGCCCGGCCTGACCGAACCAGGCGCCTTTCATTCGAAAGTCTTCGATTTCATGGGCGGCACTGATGTAGATAAACGGATACGGCGTTCCTTCCGGTGGCATGACGGTACTGAACACTCGATCCGGAAACGCCTTGAGCAGTCTGGCCAGAACCGCCGCAAAGAGCTCGGTTGATGGATTGAGCTGGCTCACTTGGCAATCACCTTTTTCAGGTCCCGCAGAAACTTCGGCTTCTGCTCTTCAAATGCCGGTTTCATGTACGGCTGGGGTGCCATGAAGCGGGTTCCTTTTTCGACGTATTCGGCATAGTCCACTTCCGCACGGACTACACCAGCCATGCCGTCCGGCTCAATGGATGGGGTGATGCTTTCCCGCAGCTGTCCATGATGGCCGCCGGGATTGGTCTCTTCGGTCGAAACCGGGGCTCTTCTTTGAGCGCCTGCGGTCAGCTCTGCCGTATTGAGCCGGACCACCTTCTGAATAGCGCTGCGATTGGCTTTGGCCAGCAGCTTTTTCTGAAACGGCTTGAGGCCGCCGATGGTTGCATTCAGTCTCATGTCTGCACCTCCGATACGATAAACGACTCCTTGGTTCTGAGCCGGCGCCGAAAATCTACTTTGTACCGCCGCCCTCTTACCTCGATCTGATCGAACACAATGTCTGTGTGGTTCTGGATATGGATCGTCAGGCTCCCCTGCTTCAGGCTTCCATAAACCAGCTTCAGCATTTCCGCTCTGGTATCCATCACGGATGCGTACAGAGCTGTTTTTGTCTCTGCCCGGTCCTCGTAATTGCAGGTATCTGGGTTGAAATGGCCCGGATCTGAGCGGACCAGCTCGATTTTCGTGTCATATCTCATAAAAACCGAAGCCTCCGGATTGGGTTTTCATTCCTGGATCTCCAGTCCTGAATGTCGTCCATGAAGTCGGCAAAGTCATTGTCTTTGTAGGAAATGCTTTCGCCTTCCACGTTGTGGCTGCTCATGCCTTCGGATCCGATCCGGTTAAAGCGCCGGATCGACGCCTCAATGGCGATATATTGCATCTCTTCCGGTACTTCTTTGACGCCAAGCAAAGAGGCCAGACGGGCCGAAGTCAGCGTAATGACTGACTTCAGCTTTTCGTCCTGGCTTTCATCACTCAGGCCAAGAAGACTTTTGACCTGATCAAGCATAGGCGATCACCTATGCCGTTTTCATTTTGACTTTGACAACGGCCTTCTTGTTGTCTGTCGGAATGTATTCACCGGCTTTTCCGGCACCCTGCAGAGCTACACCGTCAAAGTCTTCGGACTCAATGGTTCGTGCGGTATTGATACCGGTGAACACTTTGGCAATGCCGCCGACGTAGGCATAGCAGATCTCATTGGTCTGGAACATGGAGTCCGGAACTTCCTCGATCAGGAATCCTTTGAACTTCACGATGCCATTGTCATCGATGTTCACGCTGCTGTTTTTGCTTGTCGTGGCCAGAGTGCTGTCAACAATCAGGTTGTAGAGATCGCTGGTGACTTTGGCATAGCGCGTGCCGACTGCCTCGATGTTGGTGAAGTATTTGGACAGCTCATTGAAGAGTGTTTTCGGATCCGAATCAGAGAGAGTCGCCGCGGCGGTAGTGATGATCTTGCCGGCATTCTGCGAAATGAATTTCCCGTGCGCCTTGTTGAACATTTCCGTTTTGGCCAGTGCCTGGAGTTCAAGTCGGTCGGCAATCGCCTGTTCCATGTTGTTGTTGACGGTGTGTCGGTCGATTCCCTCATGGAAGTTCCAGCCCCATGTGTATTCGACATCGATATCGTCATAGATGATTTCCGTACGGTTTCCAAAACGGCTTGTCGATCCGGTTCCGGTCTTGAAGGCCTTCGTATCGGTCTTGTCGTATCCTGTGCCAATCGCTACCGGAATATCACAGGCTTTCAGACTGAATGCTTTCTTGTTAAAAGCCACGCCATCAAGTGCTTCAAGCCCGCCGACAAAGAAGTCATTGAAGTAAGACTTTTTGGCAAAGACGGTCGGAAGCAGCTCTTTAAACTGCATGCCGTAAGTGCGAACGCCTTTTTCATTGTTTGCGCCTGTCGGGGTTGTGGTTGATGGCGTCTGTGTGGTCCCGCCATCGCCTTCCGCAAAGCGCTGAAGTTTGAAATCGATCATAGTTTCCTCCTATTTCCATTTGTCCAGTTTCTTCTGGAACGGACTGGCAGGCTCGTGATTGATGGATGTTCCAAAAGGCGTAGATCCGGTTGCTCTTGCCTTTTCGCCTGCCAGTCTTTCTGCCTGGAGCGTTGCAGCCATCTTCTGGATCCGCTCGTTCGTCTCTTGGGCATCTTTGCCGACAACGAAATCAAGAACGTCACTGGACACAGTCATCTTGTAGTCTTTCGAAAAGATTTCTGCAGCGCTCTTTCTCAGCTCCATCTGTTTCTGTGCCTGTTTCAGCTTAGCCACCTGCTCTTTGAGGCTCTGCGCCTCTTTCTGAGCCTGCTCCAGTTCATAGGCGCGTTTCTGGTCGGCATTCATCTTCGCCAGCTTCTCGCCTTCCTTACGGGCATCATCAACGGCTTTATCCCGATCGGCCGCCCATTTGGCGAACTTGGCGCTGATGATCCGGTCCAGATCCGCGTCCGTGTATTTGGCTGAATCGCCTTTCGGCTCCTCTGCCGGTTTCCCCTGGTCTGGTGCCTGGGCGTTTTCTGCTTCATCAGCGAAACGCTGAAGATTCAGTTTTTCCATTTCCTTTGTTCCTCCCGGTTTAACGTCATGTCGGACGATTCTTCCAGAGCTTTTAATGCCGTCCCTGCCTGGGCATAGAAAAAGCGGACCGTTAAGCCCGCCCAATCTTCAGTTGAACATATTGGGGATACGTTCTCTCGATCCCCTGAATTCCTGACAGAAAGAAGTTCAGATAATCCCTTGCTTCCTCCTCTTCCCTCCATCTGATGATCGGATCCGGGGTGATCTTAATTACAGATGCTTTTTCATTCTCTGTAATGGCTTTGACTACACACTTCGGCAGAGCTCTTTTGAGCGTTTCATACAGGGTAGAAACCGCGGCGCATACGATATCCTGACCCGCTGGCGCATACCCTGCATGACCTTTAATCGAGATGTAGGAGCGCAGATCTGTTTTAACAGTGATCATTTCGCTTTGCCTCCCCTTTGACAGTGATATCAGGAACCACATCTGCAAAGCAGATCCTGGTTGTTCTCCTGTTGGAGTGGATAACATCGATCATGATTTCACGAACATCATCATTTCCCATTGAGTTGTAATCAATAATCCAGTTGATGCAGTCCATGACTACCCCTAACGGCTGAGGTTTAAGCAGCTCGATCAGTTTGGTGAGTGTGGTCTCGATTTCTCTTTTTTCAACATCAGTCATTTCATTCCTCCAAAAGAAAAACGCCTCATTTGAGACGGAAATCAATACTCCTTTTTAACAATATCAAGTCTGGAAAACGGCACTTTATTGGCGACACTGTTTACTTCAACACTAAATGCGACATCAACTGCGTGCTTCAGCTTCTGCCAGTCCATGTAAGTGATGCCTTCCAAGTCACTGAGAATCTGGTCTCGTTTTTCTTCTGTCATATCTTCCTCCTGAAATCTCGAGTCCCCCATTTATAAGTTTTGGCAGCAGATATTCCCGCATTTGCGCCAGAATGTCATTCTCCAAATTATTCAGCATCACGGTTTGATTTACCCATAACTGAATAAACTGATTAAAGATTGACGGCAGATCATCTTTACTCTTGAAGCGAATCGAAAGCTCACGACTTCGCGTGAATGTCAGATAATCTTCTCTTTCGATTTTGACGGATGAGAATTCTTCTATTGCTTTCGCTGCTTCCGCGCTTGCCTTCTTGCTCTTCTCCCATAGCTCCTGATCGATGCGCAGTTCTTTTGCCAGCGTTTCATTGATCGTAAGCTTGCATGCGTTCTTCAATCTGACTATGGAATTGTATTGCCGGGCCAGCCAATCAAGCTTGGTTTCCTCCGGTTCGTCTGGATCTGTATTCAGATAAAGACCGGGCGAAAGACGGCAATCATTCTTTATCAGTAAATCGGCGCTCCGAAAAGTCGAAAAATCAGTATCCAGACGGTAATTGACAGCCTTCGTGATGTTTTCGATTGCTTGATCATTCAGAACGTTCAGTTCTTTGCGATAGATCCGCCCGGTATGCGATGTTCCTCCGTACTGTCCTCTCTGCTCACGAACTTCTTTTGAAGCCAGCCTTGAGGCATCAATCAGCATCACGTGATCAGCGGGTTCATGAGAGAGAACCAGAACACAGACAGGAATTGATGTAGAAAGAAACATTTTTTCAGGGCATTTGATGACAGCCTTCAGGCGCCCGGATTGAAGAAGCGAACGAACAACGCTTTTATCCTTCGTCTCGTTGAGAATTCCCGCCGGGAGAATCACTGCGGCTCTTCCTGCCGTTCGATCGAGCGCAGACAATACAAATGACCAGTTACCCGTATTTGCGGGCGGCCAAAGGCTTGCGGGCTGGATGTTAAAGGGCGGATTCGATACAGCCCCGTACGCCTTTGTCTGATCTGTCAGCAAGGTCAGTGCGTCAGCCTGAACAACTTCCGCATCCAGTCCATGAACCGCATAGTTGAATCGAAGGCAGGCCGCTGCTTTTGGATCCAGCTCGATTGCTTTGATCTTTGTGTCTGGATCAGCATAGAGAGAAAGAGATCCGGTTCCTGCGCACAGATCAACAAGCGTCCTGCATGGTCCGACAAGATGTAGCAGCAGCTTTGAAAGCGAAGGCGGCGTATAGTCCTGTTTCAGACCTTCTCGATCTGCCAGATAGTACTGATAGAATTCACGGATCCAATCCCGATCTGTTCCGAACTCTTCCTGGTACCTTTCGATCAGATTCGGACTGCTGCGATTCAGAATCTCTGGTACTTCTTCGACTTTATCGGTTTCCAGCATACGCAGGAATCTGTCTTTGAATTCCAGAAGTTCCATCTGTTACCCTCCTTTCGAGCAAAAGAAAAGAGCCGGTTAGCGGCTCTTCATTTTACGCTTTGGTTTATTCCGATGCATGAGCTGTTCATTCTTCAGCTTTTCTTCTTCTATTGCTTTTTCTAATTCTTCTAAACTCATATTTTTTATATCTTCAGGAATCCCGTCGTAGTAGCTTTCAAAATCGAAGTTTCTGTTTTCTTTATTCCTCATAGTTTTATCCATCTTAGTCCATAGTTTTCAGAAAACTCATCAAGAGTTACTTGGTAAGCCTTATCAATACTTCCAAATATCAGTCTATTCTTCTCAACAGCCAGGTCAAATGCTCTAGCAGAAAATTCTTTTTTTCCTACCTTGTATCCATAAATATCCCCATTATGACATGCGATTACCCCATAACCATAGCCATTTCGAAACGCACTGGCGAAATCTGATCCGCTCGGAGGATAATTTTCTGGATGATTATGGATAGAAATGAGTTGCTTTGGCTCAGCTTTTTTTATTGCTCGTTTCATCTCATCGTTATAGATCACATGCTGGTGCCGATCAGCTTCATCACTTACAGAAACAGTTTCAGTTTTTGTTTGAGAAGCTACAACCTTTTTAGATTTAGAGTCAATCAAATGAATATCTTCAAAATCTGTTCCACTACGATGTTCAAGGATATCAATTGCTTTTTGGTATAAACGGTCAGCTAACTCTTCGTCATTAACGAGTTTAATAAACTTTTGTTTATACTCTGGGCTTTTTACCTTCTCCCAATTTACGGCATATTCTCTGTCTTTATCTCTAGATTTTTCTCTTTCTTCGTCTTTACCTTGTTCAGGATTGTCGCGTCGTTTCTTCCAGTCTTCCCAGCTCAGTCCGTGTTCATCATAGGTATCTGACCATTCATCGAATGCCGCTTCGTCAAAGCCGTCGTCTCCGGCTTCGTCTCTTGCTTCATATGGTGCAATGGAGCATCGGCAGTTTGGATGCATCGGCGGTGCATTTTCACCTGTAGCCAGCTTGGGAATCGGATAATGATGACCGTTAATCGCCTTGCAGTCGTCACAGCAGTCAGGACTGGAAACGATCTGGAGTTCATCAAAGCCGCTTGCCTGCATAGAATCGAGAGCAGCCTGAACCTGCACTCTGGCAAGCTCTGTACTCATCAGCGTCTGTGCCTGCCGGATTGATTTGCCGGTCTGCTTTTTCAGTTCCCTGGCAAATGGTGCCGCACCTTTTCCAAGAATCAGACAGTCCTGAAGTGATTTCGTCAGGACTTTTTTCAGCTTGTCCTGCTGAGTTCCCCAGATCCGCTGGGAAAAATTTGCTCCATGAAAGGAGGCTTTGACGATTGTCTGAACGTGAGCCAGATTGTTCAGAACCGTTTTGCCAAGAATGCCGCTCTGTCTGGTGTAAGTCTGCAAAGCTCGATCGGTCAGAGCATCATGAACGACGCTGCATACTTTGCGCTGAGCATTGGCAATCCGCAGATCCATCTGGTGTTTAAGCATCTGCAGACGGGAAATCTTCATGGCCGTGTTGTAACGCTTCATTTCCTCATCAGCCTGCCGGGTGAAGTAGCTCTTAGCCGGCCAATGTTCCCATGTTCCGGCATCCATGTCCTTAGCGGCATCTTCGCAATACCGTTTGGCCAGACTGGAGTAATAGCGGATATCCGTCTGATCCAGGTACTGTTTGGCCTGCGCCAATGTCAGACCATTTTCATCGGCGTATTTCTGATAGAACACGGCAATCTGATCGCTGATCTCATCGGACATGGTCTGATAAACATCATTGATCTCTTTCTGCCAGTTCGTATTCTGCTTCTGGCAATCGGTCTGCCACTTCTTCTCCCGGTCTTTCCAGTACTTACTGGAGGCCATAGCCGCTCTCCGGTTCTTCCAGGCTGTCTTCCTCTTCCGGGGTCACAGACGGGTGAGAATCGAAGTCCATGAGCGGCTGAGGCTCCTGTTCCTGTTCGATTTTCTCAAGCTCTGCCTTCGGATCCGACACGATCGAGAGTAATGAGAGCTGTGTTTCATGGGAGACGATGCCGGACAGCTGTGCGGCTGTCTGTGCCTCTTCCAGGCGATTCTTGGGAAGGTTGCGGCTTGTTGTTACCTGCAGTTCCTTCCATGCGTTCTCATCGCTGACGTTGGTCTTGAGAGTCGCCCAGATCTTGTAGCGCTTGCGCAGGCTCTTCTCAATCTTGCGATCAAAGCCGGATGCCAGATTGCTCATCGCCTGCAGCTTGTAAGCCAAGGCGGTTCCGCTTGAGGCATTGCCAAAGCTTTCATCGCTGATGTTGGCCACCATCGAGATCTGGTAGATCTGCCGATCCAGACGGTCCAGCAGGTTTTCCTGCGTGGAGTCAGCTGTCGGCTTGGCCATAAAATCGACTGTCGTGCCTGTTGTGTCGCCATATACTGGCAGATTGATGATCCGGTTTTCACGGATTCGCTTCACTTCCTCATCGTCGATGTCCACGCCGATCAGCTTCATGTAAGCTTCGGCGAAGGCGTCAACGTCATTGGCTTTCTCGCCGATTGCGCGGTTGTAGGCTTCGATCAGGCCTGTAACGTTCTCATACAGACCAAGCCGCTGTCGGTTCATCAGATACTCGACAACCGGGATCAGGCCATATGGATTGTCGAGGGTTTCGGTAAAGTTCCCTTTGTCGAAGCGGATGATCTGGTCTCTGGTCAGCACTTCGCCAAAAAGCTCGCCCTGGCTGCCTTCAATCTCATGAACGGCATAGCGAACCGCAAACAAGGCTCTGTTTCGGACTGTATCGTCGTAAACGATAAAGAGCTCCTTCGGTGTGCAGACTGTCATTCTGGTCTTTGCTTCCTCGTCCTGGTAGAGGTACTCGAAAGCATGGCCATAAATGCAGACATCCTGAAAGAGCTCGTATTCATGATCAGACAGTTCATTTTCGTTCTGAAATTCGCGCATGGCTTCGGCTACCGTATCATCTGGATGGCTTTCCTTGATTGGAATGCCGTAGGCATAGCCCAGAAAGGTTTCGGTAATATAGCGCGGGTAATTGATCGCCAGCCGGTTGTCCGGTTTCCAGTCCGGCTTATCCGGCTGCTGATAGATGCTGTGGAAACCTTTGTACATTTCTTCAAGATACTTGTAGCGCTGCATTCGGCTGGCGTGCTTGTCGATAAACCGCTTGACCAATGCGTAGTCAAGGTTCACATCCGTCTCGCAAATCAGAGGTTCCGGAAGCTGGTATGGTCTTTTGGTACTCATTTAGAATCCTCCTTTGATCGAACGAACCTTCACAGATCCGCGCTGGATGGGCTCCATCGCATAGCGCATGGCGTCCATCAAATGGTTGAAATCATCGATTGGCTTGTTGATCGAATTGCCAAACTTGTCTTTGTCCCACTGGTAGTTCTGAATCTCTGTAACGAAGTTCACACAGCGCGGCTTGATGATGATCTCGTAGTCCTGGATAAACTGAACGCCGGCTCGTACGGAGTCGGCGCCTTTTCTCGATCCATTGATTTTCAGGCCCATTTGGGCCAGCTCATAAATTGACTTCGCATCTGCGCAGTCGGCGATGATCCGGTTCTTGCGATACCCCAGCGCATCGATCCGTTCATAGATCCGGCTGTTGGTCATGCCTTTCTCATAGTTCTCGTCCCAGACCCAGAGTTTTCGATTCACCTTGTCAGCGAATCCCACGAAAAAAGCGGTTGGGTCGTTGGTAAAACCAAAGTCCAGACCGCTGACGGTGACTGCATCTCCAATGTCGGTAATTTCAAAGTCCCGAATATGAAAGTTCTCATAGACGAGTCCGTCCACGATTCCCCAGTTGCCAAGGCCAGCAACTTCATAGCGCCTCGGGTTGCGCTTTTTCATGTCCTCAAAGAGCTCCAAATCGCTCTGATCCAGCCATTCGTTGCAGAGGTAGTTCGTAGTCAGGGCAAGAACGTTTTCGCTCTCAGGCGCGTCAAAGAAGCGCTTTTTGAGCCAATGGTGCTCATTCCACGGGTTGAATGTGATTGTCCATTGCTTCCAGAGTCCATCAGGCAGTTCGCCTCGGATCGACTCGTCCAGCGTGCTGAAATCCTCTTCGCTGGTCAGCTCGTATGCTTCCTCGATCCAGCCCCAGCAAAGAGATCCAACAGGCACTGTGATCGACGTAACCTTCAGCGGATCGTCCAGGCCACGAAAGAGAATTTTTTGCCCTGTGGGCTTGTATGTGGCCTCCAGAGGAGAAAGCTTGAACTCCCAGAAGCGGGAACACTTCAGACGCTGACAGGCCCACTGCAGATCCGTAAAGCAGGAATCTTTCAGCGTTCTATACGTCTTGCGGACAACCAGCAGGTTGGATCCGGGATGCTTCATCAGATTGTAGATGAACCAGAGCGCCGTCGTCTTGGATTTCTTGGACGCTCGGCTGCCTTTGACAACCCGGTAGCGACCACGGAAGTTCCAGAACGTTTTATAGCCTTTGCCGACAATGTCCGGCAGGTAGATCTTCTCAGTCTTCAAGATCGCTTTCTCCTGCAAAGACAGGTGTAGAGACTTCCATTTCGACTTTGTCCTTGAACATGCCGTAGGCCTTGCCGATCAGTTCAAGCGCCCGGATCCGGTCCTGCGTTTTGGACTTGACCTCTTTGATATCGCCATCCATCGTCAGCAGTTCATCCGTCGTCTGCTCCCGACCGATCGCCGTCAGACGCTCCATGACCTCCTTGGCATCCATGGTCTTTTCGTCGTGGATCTTAGCCAGGGCAACGCTGATGTATTCGTTAACACTAGCATTTCCTAGCAATCGAGCCGCACAGGCACCAGCAACGTCTTCACTTTTTACGTTCTTGTAAACCTTCAGGTAAGCCTGAGTGGCATTCAGGCCATTTGCCAGGTATTCATCACAGAACAGCTTTTGTTTTTCCGTCATAACTCAGACCTCCTTCCTGTTAAAAAAACTCTGGATACAATAGGACCAGAGGTAACAGCTAATGAAAATTTCAACTTCGCTATATAAACAATCTCCAGACAATCAAAGATGGGATGATTATCACCCTTGTCAGGAATATGACATGCCTGATCGGTGCCCTAACTGTCATGCCTATGGATATTTTTCTATCGGTGGAGCCTATCAATCACCTGACAACTCCGATCAGTCAACCTGCCTTTTTTACTGCAATCACTGCCACCAGTTTTTTATCGCTGATTTTGATCGGGAACCTTATGCGGCCAATTCTCATAGTTTGGTGAGAATACACGAAGAATACGAATCACAGACTCAATTCAGCCGCTTTCTTCAAGAAGTATCTCATGAATTTTGCGAAACATATCGAGAGGCAATGGAAGCAGAAAAGAACGGATTAATGCGTGCCGCCGGCCCAACCTATCGAAAGGCTCTTGAACATTTAGTCAAAGATTTTGCTAAACACAACGCTCCAAAAGAGGCAGACAAAATTAATTGTCGGCCTTTAATGCAGACAATCAATGACTACATTCAACACCCATCTATTCTGCAGCTTGCTAAAGCAGCTACTTGGCTCGGTAATGACCAGACGCATACAGTTAAACAACATGAAGACTATGGCCTAGAGGATCTGAAACGTTTTGTTCTGGCTACAGCTAAATATATCGACTTAGAGCTTACCGCTGGGCAAGCTCTTGAGCTTTTAGAGCAGAAGCAATCGTAATTTCGAAATCCATTCGTTTGTTGATATATGTCTGAATCGTTTTTAAAAACTCAATATCTTTGCATTCTCGAAGTTTCGTAAGAATATCAGCTTTCTCTAACTGTGTCATATTTACTCCTCCTCCGGCGGCTATATGCCGCCCTTTTTTATTGCCCTCTCAAAGGTGTACCCGATCTCATCAGAATGGTTATGAGTGTTTAGCAGGCGCTTCGGGCCTGTAGAGAATTAGAAAGGAATTAGACGATCCGGGTACACGTTTCAAAGGGCAAAATGAAAAGCCGTCCATCTCTGGGCGGCTTTTGTACATTACCATTTTAGCATGGTTTTTTTTGTCAACTGTTGACGCTTTTGTGAATCGACAACCGTTAGAATTGTTTCCGAGGTCGTTTTGTTTAAGGAAGATCTCATCATGTTTCTTCAGTCCTGGCTGTCGAGCTTTCTCAAATAGTCAATTCTTCTCTTTCGCCATCTCCTTGAAGAAAGCAGCAGGATTCGATCAATCAATAGATACCCGACGATCAGTTTTACAAACACATTTATTACGATTTCCATAGTCTTCTTACAACAATCCATTTGTTTCGGCTATTCTCGCAGGCGTTTGCTCTAAGAATCTTTGAATGATTCGATGAACGCCTGCTTTTGTATACCCGATCTCCTGACCGATCTCCCAATAACGCTTACCCTCGATATAAGCCTTAACCAGAACTGGTGACGCCTCATCTTCAACCGATTCGATGAATCTCCGGATCCGCTCTGCCTCAAAACGGTACTGTGCAGCCTTTCTCTCTGCCTCCATCTGCTCCGATAAGATCTCAATGTAGATGGAGTCCTTGTCTTTGCCAGATCCGCCAGGTTCACGCTCATAGCGGATGCATCCAGGAGTCGCCAGATCTTCGTATTTCTCCTGAAGCATAAGCGCCTCGCGGTCTTTTTCGGCAGCCATAGCCAGCAGGTCCTGGTAGGACTCAAGCCGGCGTTTAACGGCTCTTACTTCGTATGAATTCACAGAAGCGGCCTCTTTTCGGTCTGAGCTTGCTCCATGTTGAAGTAATCCCAATGGTGGTTATCCGAATCATTTTTCCAGACGTGAACCTTCCAGCCTCTCTTCGCACGGTTAATCACAGCGTACATGTTCCCGTTTTTATCGATACAGACTCGTCTCACGCTAGCACCTCCTCGCCAGCACTGCGATCATGTCATAGACCTGATCAAAGGCCTCGAGCTTGCCAGCATGTACACCTTGGGCGTAGTCGTCGCCACTGTCAGCAGCCTTCTTGACTCTGACCGCCTCTTTCATGCATTTGACTTGGAGCTCTTTCAGCGCCTGGCGGGCGTTCAGTACGTCAATCTTCCGGCTCTTTGGAATCGGCTTAGGACGGCGGTTTTCCGCCCCGTATACCCGGCCGAGGCTCCGACGGCTCTTTTCGATCTGTCGCATTTTCTTTCCGTCTCCGGCAAGCGATGCCGATCTGTATTGCAGATCCAGATCAGCCATGCGGGTCATGTACTCGTCCTTGGTCATTTCAGATCCTCCTTGAGATCGAAATACACGGCATCAATTCCACCGTTCCAGTACTCGTTAGATTTGTCTTTTCGCTTCTGGTGCAGCTTTTTTCCAGACAGCTTATTTCGGTTGATCGCTTTGAGAACTTCGATTTTTGGAATGCTGGCATTAAGTCTGGCCTGCAGCTCTTCGACTTCCGCCCGATTCTCCAACATCATCATGAAGGCTCCGACAATGATGCCGACAGTTACGCCAGCGATAAGAGCGGCGATGGTCATCATCTGACGTCTCCCCAGACACAGCCATTTTTGATCTCCTCGAACAGCTGCCTTTCACAGGCCGAAATTACCCAGTCTGTGTCTTGCTGTTCTTCATCATTCTCGACGGATCTGTTGCCAATGCCGGCCAGCATATAGAACCGCCGGCAAATGCTTCCAAACGACGGCAGTTTGTCCGCCTCTTTAGCAGTTGTTTCTTTCTCTTTGATCTCTGTCATAATCGTTTCCATTCTCTCTTCCGCCATCTTTTCGGCGGTCTTTTTGATTTCCTCTGTTGCTACATGTTTAGCGGGATTCCGTTTAGCCTGTGCTTTTCGCGTGTGGAGGTCTTTTGGCGCACAATAGTAAACCGTTCCATCCGTTCCATCCGTTCCATCCTTCGTCGTGACTTTTACCAGATTTGCGGTTGCGCTGATCACTGTGACATCGATTGGTTTGGCGAACGTAAATCCAAAAGAATCACGAGTTCCGGCGGCAATATATCCTCTGTCGCCAGGTTTCCACTTTCTTAAACGTCCCATCACTCATCCCCTGCATGCGTGCCAGACTGCTCTCTGCGATAATCCAGCGCTTCTGCAATTTCGTCAGCTGTCCATTTGTGCCCGTCTGGCCCATTCGGAATAGCGATCCAGGGCGTGCCATCTTCAAGTTCGCCAGACTCGATGTGCTTGGCCAGCCAAATCTTCTCTTCGTTCGTCATTTCGTTACGCCCTCCATTGGCAGCACGGCATGATGTAATTCGCCGCATCCTTCGCTTCCTGGATGACAACTCCTTTATCGATCGCACCCAGATATGCCCATGGTTCACCGTCTGGGTCTCCGCCTTCTCCGCTGAACGCAAACGGACAGATATGACTACAGTCACAGTTGCAACAAGCTCCAGCGTCTTCGCATTCCGCAGCCATTTTCAGAAGCAGCTCATGAAGAACAAGATGCTCCAGGCTAGTAAGTCGTGTTTTCATTCTTCATCCTCCTGGTCTTTCTGATCGACATCGTATAAGCACACGCCTTGCTCATAGCGGCCGTTATGGCCAGTGAAAACGATGTTAAAGTGCGGGCACTCCCAGCATTGCATCCCTTGAGGGTGTTGATGGGTGAGCGGGCATTCAAACTTCCAGTTAATTTCTTTCATCGCTCTACCTCCTCGTCATCGATCAGTTCGCCATTGTCTTCCTCCAGCGGTTCTACGACGATTCCGATTCCTGGATCCTTTGACCAGAATTTGCTGCACCGCTCAACTACGATTTGTGCGTCGTCTTTCCAGAAGCCCATGCGTGTCATGACATCCTTAACCGTTTTGATCATGTTATCTGTATCGGGTCTGGTCGTTTTCCATTTCCACAGGTTGGACTTCTTTTTAGCCTGATATCCGAAAGTGACTGTCAGGCTGACCGGACCTTCGAGCGGCTTTTCAAGGCGGTAGGGAAGCAGCGCCGCTTTCAGCGTTGCCTCCCAGTCTTTGAGCGCCTTGGTTTTGTAGCTTCTTCCTGTTCGCAGATGACGCGTCCCGCTCTGATGCGTCACTCTGGCAGGCTCGCCAGGGATCCAAATGACTGTTTTTTCAGACATTGGAGGTTTCACCTCGTTTCATGCGCTGATTTTTTTCTGTTCCATGGCCGATATCGATGAAGTGAGTCCTGGACATCTCATAGATCCGTGACCCAAGAGCCGGGTCAATGGACATGAGTTCCTTGAGCCCACGTTCACCGCTGATGATCGTCAGCGCTTCATGGTTGTAGCGGTAGTTCAGGATCTCGTAAGCGATCTGAACGGCTCTGGCGTCGGATGCGACCTTCAGAAAGTCATCGATATACAGCACCTCGACGTCTTTGAATTCCTGCAGGATGTTTTTCTGTCTGTACCAGTCGACTGAAGTTTCACGAACAAGCTCTGGCCAGCTGATGAATCTGAGGATTTTCCCGTGCCTCAGAAGGTCGTTGGCGATGATCATGCATGCGAGTGTCTTTCCGCTGCCTGGCTCGCCACAAATGGAAAACCATCCGGACGGGTTCTTGATGTAGTCAACCATGCTGTTCATCACAGCCTGCTGGAAAGGCTCAGTCACCTTGTAGTCAGCGATTTTCTTACCTAACATCGGGCCAAGTCCTGAGTGATTGGCGTTGGCAACGATTCGCCTGCGCTCCTGGCATCCACAGAACTGATATGCAATGCTCATACCGTCCTCAGATGGAACTGCGATAAATCGCTTGTTTCCACACTCTTTACATTCGATTCCGTCGGTTGACGGGATCTTTTGAGCGTTGTATCGTTCGATATCCCTGCGTGTCCGCTCCCTGTATCTTTCGAATCGGTCAGACATTCCCTTCGTCTCCCCATGGGATGTCATTTGAGTAGTCTGAGTGGTACTCAGCTCCTCTGTAGGTGTAGCTTCCATTGGGTCCATAATCGTTTCCTTTCAGCGGGTACAATCCCTGCCAACTGTTTTTCACGGACTGCTCAAGGACGGCAATTTTTTGATCATCTGTCTGCCCGTACCTGTCGAGATCCTTCATTAGCAAGGTAAGTGCCCGTTCCGTTGATACCGGCTTCTTCTTCAATTTCCTCATCTCAAGGAAAGCCATCCAGGCATCGATAAGCTTCGGCGAGTGATAGCGCTCCTGGATCACAGAGCAGGCGTCGTATATAGGTTTTTTTCTTTCTTTCTTTACTTCTTTACTTCTTACATTCTTGTTAGTGGCCGATTGTTGGCCGATTGTTGGCCGATTGTTGGCCCTTTGTTGGCCGTCTCCTTGGTAGTTATCCCAATTATTCACGATAACTAAGGTATATTTGTTGGTTGTTTTGATGGCCACTTCGCCGGTCCTTTTTAGGTGATCTAGCGCTGTGCGAACCTGCTTAACAGACAGCCCCGTGGCCTTAGAAAGTGCATCTCTCGATGTAGTAAGTCCGCCCGCGGGGATCTCAACGCCTTTGTACTTTGTTGGCTCTCTGTTTGCCGCTGCCAGAAGATAGACGAACAGATGAGCCGTAGGCGGATCCGTGAACCATTCCCACTCTGTGATCTGTCTGTACAGCTTCACCCATCCTCTATCCATTCGTTTTTCTCCTGTCAGATCAGGTCATCAGCAGTGAATCTCTGCTGGACTGGATCAACAGTGATGACTTCAGGCGCTGGTGCCGGAATGCTTTCTACCGGAGCGGATACAGGCATTTCGATCGGTTCTGGCTGTGCCTGGTCCATTTCTTCACTGGCATACATTCCGTTCAGGTCGTTAGGAAATGCCTGTCTGAGAGCCTGTGCAACGGCTACTTTCTGAATCATCGTTGCCGGCTTTGTCGCCCACTGGCCGTTGATTTCTCCATTCGACTTTCTGCCTACATATTCATCGAATGAGACTTCTACGTGTTCCGGTCTGCCGCGGTCTTTTCGATAGACAGTAGCCCAGCCACCGACAATGTTTTCACCTTTAGCAGCCAAAGCACCCTGACGATATTCAAGTTCTCCATTATCGGAAAGAACGATGATCCCGTTCTCTTTACCGTCGTAGTTCGGATTCAGTTCCGCTCTTTTCTCCAGTGCTCCTTTACCGACGACAATTGATGCCGGCTGTCTATCCCCGTATTTAATGAGGTAAGCGTCATTTACAAACGGATTCAGCTTCTGACTTTTGCACAGAGCGATGAACATCATGACTTCCTGATCAGATACGGCTCCGTTACCTCTGACCAGGTACTCACGAACAGTAGACGTTGAAAGCTTGATCTCTTCTCCGTTTGCCAGTGCATAGGTCGTTGATTTATCCCGTGTTGCTGGTACCTGTCTGTTTGTTGATGGATTGAATGTGCTGTTCATGATTTCCTCCTAGAATTCAAATCTTTCCGGCAGACTCTCGTTCTTGCCGCGAATGTCTAAAATCTTGATTCCGATACTCTTCATCGCTTCAGCCAGAGCCATCAGCTGTTCTTTTGAAGCGTCGATCAGAAATGCTCTGCGATACGTCCTGTTCGAATGCTCTGTAACCGGAGCGGCTGGAACCTCACGAGCAGGAATCGTATCCGGCACAGGATTAGCAGTCGGTTTAGGCTCGATCATCCGAGCCTCTACCTGTGCCTGTCTTTCTGCTGCTCTTCTCTTTTCCTCCTCAACCCTTGCGAGTGCTTGTTGGATCCGTTCAACTTCCTGAAGTGCACCAGGCAGATTCATCGTTCTGTAAAAGCGCTCCATGACCATGCACTGATGTTCTTCCGGAAGATCTGTGATCTGAGCAGTCAAGACGCTTTCGTTAGCTTTAAGAACGCTGATTTCCGAAGCCATTTCAGCTTCTACATCTGCCTTTTTTGCAGTCTTGTTCATCCAGCTCTTATGAGCACTGAGGACAGCGGCAAACGGATAAAGCACGCCGCCCATTTCGTTCCACTGAGCTTCCAGCATCTCGGCCTTATGGGCCTTTGCTTTGTCATCGATCGCCTTGATTCCTTCGCCCAAAGCGGCAGAAGCGTCTTTGATATCCTTCTCGATGCTCATGATCTGGCTCTTATCCTGCTTCCAGGTCTTAAACACTTCGTTTTCAATGCGTTTTCGACTCTCGGAAAGCTGGGTAACAATGCTGTTGAGCTTCGCACGATCCTCTTTAGCGTCTTTGTAGTTTTCGCTGGTCACTACGTAGTTGTAATTTTCAAGTTCTGTTCTGACTGCCGCGGCAAGTTCCGCTGCATTTGTGGCCAGGACTCCATCTTTCATTGATGGAACTAATGCAAAAGTACTCATGTCTTCTCCTTTCAAATTCTGATTTCTACTGGCGGGATCTGTCCGCCGATGAAATATCTGGACCATGCTCCCGTTTCCTGACGCTTGAGCTCTTCTAAATCGCTCATTACATCCTGTCTTGAGTACGAGCGTTCAATGATCTCTGCTCTTCCATCCCAGAAACGCAGCTCAGCCGTCAGCGTCACGAAGTCAAACCCTGTAACCAGCAGTCCATGAAGGATCTGCAGGTAATACTCGATCGGAACGCCTTCTTTCCATTCCTGGTACTGCTGTCCGTTTCGGATGAATGCGGTTTTGATTTCCAGAATTCCTTTTCGCTCTGATGATCGATCCCAGATCAAACCATCCGGGCTGTATCGCATCCATGGGCTTTCTTTGGAAATCAGGCAGATGTTTTCTTCGTACTGAACATTCTGATCCAGATGCTTTGCCTGGTAGAGCGTTCTCAGAGCCGGTTCACAGGTCCGCCCATACTCAACTGCCGGGCCGCCTACCTCTTTTTTCTGGCCTTTGATCTTTTCAAACCAGAGTTCCTGAAGTGTCTTAAAATGCGAACAGCCACATAAAGGAGCAGCGTCTGATCCGCCTATCCCTTTTCCTCTGCTTTCAAGCCATTCATCGAAGGTTGTGAACTTTTCTACTAAGTAACAGTCTGTTTCTTGATATAAGTTCATGATTCACCTGTTAAAATTTGTGTGTTTGTTTATATCAGCCGCTTTGCCGAGCGGCCTTGGCTCTTCTGATTGCAGTCAGAAGGGCTTTTTTGATGCGTATCTCCACCGGTCTTTTCCGCCATGTCGCTGAGCGCCATGGATCCGATGTAGCTGGATACGGCAATCGCGAACGTAGCCATGAAAAGCCAGATGTTGCATGGTTCGTCAGTGATCCGCTCGCCGTCGATCAGGCCGGCCATGGCCAGCGCTGACAGGGCGAAAATTGCGCTGAGGAAGTGGGCGGCTCTGGTCAGTGCTTTTTTTCTGTTGGCTGCGCGCTGGAGATGCGAATAGCTCATGATCCAACATCCTCTCTTTCAATCGTTGGCAGGATGCCATTCGATTTGAGCAGGTCGTAAATGAACAGACGACCTTTCTGCGTCCAGCAAGTCCGTACTTTTGAATGGATCATTCCGTCAGATCCTGTATATGGATCCGTCTTTGTCTGTGTGTACCCTTCTGCTGCGTACTTCTGATAGAGCAGCCAAACGCTGCCCTGCTTGAACTGGATCCCCTTTTCATGCAGGAATTCATTCAGCCATCTTCCGGATTTACCAAAGTCTTTTGCGATCTTGCTGACACTCAGCAGGTCTTTGCAATTCAGACAAAGGTCGTAATACGTTGCTTTGGGCGTAAGCTCTGCAATCTGTTGCTGTTGGATCTTATTTGCCAGCTCGAGATTTTGCCTTTTCTCCCTCTCTTCCTTCAGGGCGGTAAAAGCCTTGATAGCAAGATCTGGATCATCAAGCAGCTGATCTACTGCGTACATCCCGGTCTGTCGGATCTTGGGCAAAACTTCGGACGTCACCCAGCGCTTGAAACGATGCAGCTTGTCGATTCTTTCTTGTGTTTCGATGGGGTACGCATCTGACACCCCATCGTGATTCGCTTTCTGTGGTTGCATGGCGAAGAGCAGAGAATACAAACCGCTCTCGTTTACAAAGATGGTTTTCTGCTTGCGCCCCATTGAATCCGTGATTTCTTCAATCCGTTTGTCGATCTCGTCTACACGTCCAAGACTGCGGTTATGGTTTTTATCGCCAAACAGGCGACAGATATCTTTACCGACAAGCCACGGTTCGCCCTGGATCTGTACCGTGCGGATCGATCCAAATTCCGGACTATCGAAAATGGTGAGTTCGTTCATCTCGTCACCTCTTCCTCAATTTCCGCGAAGTTGTAGCCGATGCTTACAGCCGAAATCGACGCTTCTTTCAAAACCTCCGAGATATAGTTGGCTACTGCAGCAGCTTCTCTCAGTCTTTGTGCGTTGTAATAGAGCCAGTCGTCTGAATCACGGCTATCCATCTTCAGCCCTTCAAGAAGATCAGGAAGCACCCCCGCGGCGCTTTCAATTCTTGACGTTGCGTTTTTGACTTTTTCAAAGTCTTCAGACAGATCCTTTTTGTCGATCATTTCCTGGAATGTCATCATTTCATCACTTCCTTTCCTACAGTCTTGCGAGTGTGCCGATTGCTTCAGCCAGAAGACTTTTCGCTTTCTGGCGCATATCCTCTGTGGATTTCGGATTGTTTGCCATCGCCAGGGCAAGCCCAACAAGCAGATCGGTCTGCACATCTTTGTCGAGCTTCTGAAGCTCATACGTGCTATCCATCAGCTGTACACATACGTCGATCGGGCGCAGGCACGATGAGTTCTCAATAGCTCTGGTGATGATGTCGTTGAAGTTTTTCATTTTTTAGTCACCTTCTTTCTATGCGTTTGCTCGCCAGCGGCGAATGGCACCTGTCAGCTGAAAGGCTTTGATGATGTCATCAGTCAGGTAACCAAGTTCGGTTTTGTGAATGCCCTGCTCTTTGAGTTTCTTGTTCACTGTCGGCTTCGATCGGCCGATGAGCAGGCAGACTTCTTTGGGTTTCAGATAGGGCTGGTCAAGAATCGCCAGTCTTTCTTCGTTAGTCATTTCCCCTCCATCTTGTCTTTAGGCAATATTCTTTGCTTATAAGCAATCTAAAGATCAAAAAAAATTTTACACGCCTCTTTTGCAGTCAGGCCGAGAGTATCAATGATGATTCTGATTTCATTTCGCGTGAAGTCGCTTTTCCCTGACTTTTTACGAGAATAGGTCGATTCATCAATACCGAGGGCATCGGCCATCTTGCTTGAGGTGAGTCCTTTTCGTTTTGCGAGATAGTCGAGCATCAAGCTATCCATTGTCTTCCTCCTTTCAAAGCAATAGTTAAGTGAAGCACCTTCAGTATACTTGCTTAAATGCAAATTGCAATGCGTTTAAGCAAGTTTTTGGCGAATACGAAATTTAACTAGCGTTTATGCAATCAGTTTGTATAGAATGGTTTCGAAATCAAGGAGGTAATTATGAATATTGGAGAATATCTTCGTGCTTGTCGCGAACAAAAACGTTTGACGATATCAAAAGTTGCTGAATATGTAGGGGTAAGTGAAAGTACAGTTTCACGCTGGGAACGTGGAATGATCGGTGAAATGGGCAGAACGAAAATCGCTAAGCTTTCAGAAATACTTGAGATTTCACCCGCAATAATCGTTGGCTTCGATGATTCCTCTAAATCTAATCAATCTATTCAAAGCCAATCCTTTTCTGGAGACGTAACTATTGCAAACGGAACTATCAATCAGACATTAAACCAATCATCTGATCACGAACTACTAAAAAAGATATTCGAACAAAATAACTTAATTCTTGAGTTATTAAGCAGAAAATAAAAAATGCTCCAGAAGCGGCAACTTCTGAAGCAAGGTTTATCCAATCCACCACAGAAAGGACATTGATATTATGGCAATTCAAAAAGAGAAGTTCAAAGGCAAGATGCGCTATCGTTTCAGAACCTACTACGATACGCCTGACGGTATTCATCGTCAGAAAAACTCAAAGTGGTTTGATTCGAAGAAGGAAGCCGAAGCAGCGGAAAGAGAATTTTTAAGTCAGCCTGTCCAGTCAGAAAAGAAGGGCAAGACTTTCTCTAAATTGATGGATGAATGGATCCGTGACGGCGGAAGAGATAATACCGCTGCCACCAGAGATGACAAGCGCCGGATCCTTACTCTGTATTGCCAGTCGCTCATGGACAAAAACGTATTCTCCATTACGCCAGCTGATATCCGAGATGTTCTGGAGGATGAACATTTCATCACTCTTTCCAGCTATCGGAAAAACAAGCTCTACACAGATCTGAATGGCTGCCTGGAGTACGGCTGCATTCACTGGGGGCTGCCTAGAAATCCGTTAAAGGGTTTTCCTCGATATAAAGAAACTACGCAAGAGAAGCTGAAAGAAGTTGAGATCCTCGATCGATATCAGTTTTCAAAATTTTTGGATGCTATCCCGGATAATCATCAGATCTATCGCGATCTGTTCTTCTGGCTGTACTGGACAGGTATGCGAGCCAACGAAGCAATGTCCCTGACTTTTGCAGACATCAAAAGAGGACGTGCAAGAGTCTGGCGGCAGTGGGATAAAGACACGTCAGAATTCAAGCAGCTGAAAACAAAAGGAAGTGTCCGTTCTGTTCAGCTGGACGACGACCTTCTTAACGTCGTCGATCGGCTTAGAGAACATTACGAATCCTTTGTACATTTTTCTGAAGACTGGTTCATCTTCGGCGGTCCGCGTCAGCTTGCTTACACGACTGTACAGCGGATCAAAAACAAAGCACTGGATGATGCTGGTCTGCCCAGAGTCAAAATTCACAGCTTCAGGCACTCTCATGCATCCAATCTGATCGATGCAGGCGTACCGCTTTTCAAGATTTCAAAGCGTCTGGGTCACTCTTCTGTATCGATGACAACGGATATTTATGGACATCTTCTTCGAGATGAAGATGATGATATTATGAATGCCCTCAAATTCAAATAAGACATTTTTAAGACATTCTAAAAACACAAATAAAAAATCCCCTTTATATAAAGGGGAATTACATTCATGGTCAGGATGGCGGGATTTGAACCCGCGCTCTCTTGGTCCCGAACCAAGCACTTTACCAAACTAAGCTACATCCTGTCGTGCGTGATTTATATTATCACTTTATTATGAAAAGGCAATGAATTGATCCAGAATTTTTTCACTTTCCAGTTAGACGATTTTAACCTAAGTCATTCCATCCAGACATTAGCATTCCAGTTAGCCAGGAGGTATTCGAGAACATACAAGTTTGGACTGACAGACCAGACAACAATACAACAATATCGAGATAACACATGTTCATTCCTTCCAAATCTGTCAGTGCTCGCTCCATTCAGTTCACTGTCTTTTCCAGGAAACCCGAACATTTTCCCTTTTCACCCTCCCTGCCCTTCCGGCAATTCAGACCGCGTTAAGTCTTCGCATATGACGAATCGTATGCGGATTTTGCTTCTTTTTGAAAGAATGATGTGATCTTTTACTATCGTCGTTATTACTTTGAATTGTAACTGTTAACTAAATGGAAGATCCCGGAAAGGAAGAAAAATATGAAGAACAGCTACAGATTCAGGGGCATCTGCCTGATCAGCGTCATGGCTCTGTCAGGATGTGCTCAGACTTCTTCAGCCGATCAGCAGGAGCGTCCCGCCCAGAATGAAGACAGCCTCCTTGCCGCCAGTCAAAGTGAAGAAAGCTCCTTTTCAAATCCTTTTGAAAGCACAGGGCGGTCACAAAGTACAGTGGACTGGCAAATCGGCCGCTATGAAGTTCAAAAATCTCTGTAAGCCTATTCCGACTTTAAAGACGGGAAAGGGTTTGGTGTAATCATGCCTACCTATTCCGGAGGCGACATGGTCGATATCGTGAAATTTGTTTCCGAAGGCAACTCTGTCTGGGCACAGACGAAGGAAGACTTCTGGATCTGTACAAGCGATGCCAGAGGGACGTACCTGATGAGCTGGACAGACGAAGATGAGGTTCGCCAGAACATGATGGATCGAATCGGCGGTGTCTAGCACGGCAATCAGGCGGAATGGGTCTTCCGTGATAATGAAGTGGAAGTGACTCTTGATGACAGCAATGGTTTCCGCTCTGGCGAACGGGACAGTACCCTGTGGAGCATTCGGGATGAGAACTCCATCTATTTTCGAGATGTCATTTTTAACACTACCACCCTGCCCGATGGCGATCTGCTGCTTGAAGAAACGCAGGGAATTAACACCTTTCGTCTAAGAAGAAACCTTCCCGATCCTGGCACAAATATTCTGACCAGCGATCTCGAAGGATATTCCGAACCCGATCTGGCATCGGATACAGACAGCGGTCTGAAATTTCCAGCAGGCGCTTCCGTTCTGCTTGCGGCTTTCACTGTAGACCTGGACGGCAATCTCTGGGGATACTGCTACACTCCAGGTACATTCACCCCTGAGGTATGACTGCTTTGTCAGGAAGCGAATGGATACTGGAATATCCGTGGACGATAGAAAGGAAAAATGCAGAAAATGAAGCGAATGAAAAAAGCGGTACTGCTCATGATGGTTCTGACGATGACTGGATGTACTTCAGCAAAACCAAAAGATACTTCTGCTCAGCCAGAGGAACAGCAGTCTTTCACGC
The DNA here is from genome assembly GCF_948576815.1 of uncultured Allobaculum sp. Classification (NCBI taxonomy): domain Bacteria; kingdom Bacillati; phylum Bacillota; class Erysipelotrichia; order Erysipelotrichales; family Erysipelotrichaceae; genus Allobaculum; species uncultured Allobaculum sp. The sequence continues at coordinate 4,229 of NZ_CAPAEZ010000020.1, read as the reverse complement.
AGGCGACAGCGAGCGCAGAAGAAAATTCGAATAAAACGGTTTTTGCTGCTAAAGCAGATTTGGGAAAACTGGATGAACATCCCAAACGCTTTCAGGATCAGGGATGGATTATCAAAAAGGACGGTCTGTATGGATACGTCGATCAGAATGGAGAAACCGTCGTCGACTGTCAGTACAAAAATATGCAGTATTTCACCGGCCCAATTTTTCTCATATTGAATCCTGTCTTCTGATCAATGACGACGATTGGGATCACTCCGCCCTGCTTCCTACAGCGCTGCCGCCAGAAGGCGCGTTTGGAGGAGGCGGCACGGCCCAGACGCAGCGCTACTATCTGACAGACGACCACTGCGTCATTCTCAGAGATTATACGGGGGCTCTGCTCAGTTCTCCGACCTTCGCGCCGTCTGCGGTGATGCGTCTCCGTATGGATGGTACAGAAGTGGAGGATGAAGCCAGCTCAGAATACTACCTGTGGCTGCCGGAATTCGATCAGATCAGCGGGCCGTACAGTCCAGACCAGGGACTCTGTCTGGGTCAGGAAATAACAGCGAGCGGACAGTCAACCGCCTATATAAGACAGGAATTATCGAATCTGCTTTGCATTCCCGCCGGTCAAGAGTATATGCTGCTCAATGCCCGCGTAAATAAGGCCGTCCTTGGCTTTGACCAGGGCGACTTTGTGGACTTCGATGCCATTGCCGGCAAAACCTGCGAAACCTGGTATTTGTTTGATGAAAATCTTGATCCGATCTATTGCGCCGACATTGAGAGCGGCGCTATGCCGATCGGTTCCAATGTTCCGATTCTCCAAAACGGAACCTGGCAGCTTGTGGATCTTAATGAGCTGCAGAATGCCAGTTATTCCAGCACTAAAGAACCCGAAATCGTAGAGCCCTATTTTGAAAAAAAGAACCAGACAGCACTTGCCGGTTATCTGACCAATTACGATATGACGATACGCAGCCAGCCTGACCGTTCTTCCGCAGACACAGGTCTCTGCAGGGCAGGACATTATCTTCTTGTTCAGGAAACCTCGCAGGCCAAAGACGGATCGTTATGGGGCAAACTCTGGGATGGTCGGTATATCTGTCTGCAGGATGATGAGTATATGTACGCGCGCCAGTGGATCTGACGTGTTCCGATACGAGCACTTTTGAAGAACGTTTTGAGGATATTATTATCGACCACTATATGTGGCTGAACGAACCTTCTGGATTCTATTCCTGTATCACAGATGTTCAGCAGAACGGCCCTGTATTCACCTGTACCCTTCGTTATTCGGACGGTGAGGAAGAAGTCGCAAGGCGCAAAGCAGCCGGCCTCATGGTCTCCGCAAACGTTGCCGTGATGGACGTGTATGTCAACGTTTCAACCGGTGCTGTGAGCGATTCACTGCATCAGGATGACTGGAACTTCAAATAAAAGCCAATCCAGCCAGAGTTCGGATTTTGCAGATCCGAACTTCGTTTTTTCCTTGTCCTGTCTTTCGTTAAAAACAAAAAAAACGGATGAATGGAAAGCGTAAAGGCAGCAAGAACGGCCAAACGAGGCCCTCAGCTGCTGCATTTACTGTTTTCATTCATCCGACTTTCTCAGAACGACAGGCTTGTGCAGCTGTGTCCAGCGAAAGAAAGCGCAAATTTCTAAGTAAGAATTCGCGGAAGATTATGGCTTCAGCGCACTGAACTGATCCATGAGAAATTTCTTGGTGGTTACGGAATTGGTGAAGGCCGCATAGATGCATTTGCCCTGCTGACGAATCAGCCAGCTGGTTTCCGGCATGGCAATCCAGACTTCCTGAATATGCTCCCCTTCTTTTGAAAGCTCATAGGCGCTTTCTTCTTTTGGAAGGAGATACGCAAACGCTTTGCCGGCGGCTTCTTCGTCCGCAAACCAGGCGCAGACAATCCCCATTTTTTCACCTTGTTCGGTAGAGTACTGCCCCATAGTCAGGTTTGTGGGGGTACTATCTCCAAAAATCGAGGTGCTGCCTGGCTGTCCGACTTCCACATACCATCCGGCATTGGAAAGTATGGAATTCAGGGTGTTCTGATCCAGGACCGGAACAAGATCGGCTTTTGCGACCGATACGGACGAAACCGAAGATTGGGAAGAAAGAGAAGATGAACGATCCGAATGAGAAGAACAGCCGCCAAGAACGAGCAGACCGCCTAAGAGGCATACGGGAATTCGTTTCATTTTCTTTCCTCCTTTCACACTGAGATGCCAACAGGGTTTGCGAACCCCTGAAAGCGGGAATAGTTTTTTATACCCCGTTTTCTTTTCGAAAAGCGGGCCTCACCTATTTTATAGAATTTCTTTAAGAAAATCATCCTATCCGTTTTTCCGGTCCTGACCAGGCTCCTTACATTCTGTTTGCATCCTGGCAGAACGTTTAAAATACAGATCTCTTCATTAAAGGGAACAAATTCATTCCCTTCCTTTTCTCCTTGCAAACACCATTTCTAAGCCTCTTACGCGTCTTTATTTCGTCTGAATTGTGCTGCCGTCCCCGGATCTGATAAAGCATCGGATCCCGCATAAATCGGGAAATACGAATCCGTTTTCTGCAAATTTCCAGATTTCATTTTAAAGGTGAGGTATACGCGCTAGATTAATACTATATTCATTTTTTTGATTCCAATCCATTCATTTTTTTGATTCCAATCCGCAATAAGAGAGAGGTCACTCGTCTTTTGGCAGAACTTCTGGAGGTTTTATGATTGAGCTTCAAATCCAGCTTCTTGCCTTTTTGCTGATCGGGTATTTTCTGGGAAAGCGAAAGATCATTTCCCGATCTGGTGCGACGCAGATCAATGCCCTGGTCATGAATCTGATTCTTCCCTGCTCCATTTTTCATTCGTTTCAGACCGCGCTGACGACAGAAATTCTGCAGTCTACCTTTTCCATTCTGATCATTGCGATCCTCAGCCAGATTCTGTTCATCTTTCTGTCGAGATGGATCTGGAAATGCGTATCCGATCCGGGAAAGCGTCTGAATCTTGAATACGGTACGGTATCCAATAATGCGGGGACGCTTGGACTTGTCGTCGGCCAGGCCGCTTTCGGGCAGGAAGGCGCTTTGTATACGTCGATTTATGCCATTCCCCTTCGCATTGTGATGTGGTCCTATGGACTGATGCTCTACAATTCGAAAAGCACCGTACGCTTTTCTGCGCTTCTGAAGAAAACCCTGACCAATCCATGCATGATCGCCATTTTCGCGGGAATTTTGATGATGACTGCTCAGAGTTTCGGATGGGTTCTGCCCGCTATGCTCGACAAAATCATCGCTTCCATCGGCAGCTGCAATACCGTACTGATCATGCTCGTGATCGGGATCATTCTTTCGGATATTTCCGTAAAGGATCTTTTTGAACCTTCCGTTCTTCTCTATACTGCTTTGCGTCTGGTGATCATTCCTGCCGTCTGCCTGATGATCCTCGCTCTTCTTCACGTTTGTGCCATGCCTCTGATGATCGTAACGCTGGAAATGGCCATGCCGGCACCGGTGACAATGGCCATGCTTTCGCAGAAATATCAGGTCAATGAAGCCTTCGCCAGCAAGATGATTTTCCTCTCTACCGTTCTTTCGATGGTCACGCTCCCCGCCTGGACCGCCCTGCTCAAGCTCTGGTCCTAGCCGATTCCAGTCAGGCATTAGAAAGAGTTTTTCCTGATGGGAAGACTAGAATATTCGTGTAAGGAAGAAAGCGAGGCTTTATACCTATGAATAAAGATATTGTTCTTGAAACACAGTCTGAGCTGACACGTCCAGCCGTTGATCTGGCTGAGGAAATCTATAACCACCTGATCAAGGCACAGTCCGTTCTGGATCTCGTCAGCAATTCCATCGAAGAAAAGAACGCCGATAATAAACTGGATCTGGCATCCGAACTCAACTCCCTGGTTGCGGTATACGATGAACTCGAGCATGCTCTGGGTGACAGCGAGTCCGTTCTGAAAGCACTCAAGGAAGACGAAAAAGTCGACGAAAAGAACGCTTAGGTTCCCTGTCGCTGCGAAAATCCAATCACAGATTCTGCTCCCTTACGGGAGCTTTTCTTTTGCGCCATGGAAATCCGCTCTGCTGTGACAAAGGCAGCCATTGTTTCCAAACACGATTTTGAGTTAGGCGTTCTGATTATTCCCTTGTATGATAAGGGGTATGAAAGCAATGCTGTTCACTTAAGCTTCACAAGTGAGCAGTGCCTTGCCTTTCTAGT
>NZ_CAPAEZ010000019.1:0-35797 GCF_948576815.1 uncultured Allobaculum sp. | reverse complement strand
TTTTTTCGAGGCTCTCTTTTAATTCTGCCTGGCTTCATGACCAGACATGCGATTAACAAGCATTATTAAGCAAAAATCGTAAATCAATTTGATTCTTTGAAATTTCATTTTTATTATAAAAATCCTCCCTGTATAGATTATTTAATGATATAAGACAGATATAAATACACTATACGAGAAGGAGCCAAAAATGTCTGTCCCAGCTGAGATTCGTGCCGTCTCACGTCCCAAAAATACGATTGTCTATGCCTATGGAAAAAACAAGGATCGATACGCTGTCAAGCAGCGAGTCGGCTGTGTCCGCAAGAACGGCCATTGTTATCCGGTCGATGGCCCTACCATCGGCCACATTATTAACGGTAAGTTCGTACCTCTTGAAGAACCGTCTTCCTCTGCTGTTTATACATCTGAGACGGTTCTCAGGGACTGGGCCAATGTTGAACTCTGTTTCAGGCTGTCCGCTGACCTGTTGGATGAACTGCTTCAGGTCTATAATCGTCAGGATGCAGATAAGATTCTGTGCATGGCCATTCTTCGCGTCTGCTATCCGCATATCAAAGACTGCGAACTCAAAGAGAGTTGCGATGAATCATTTCTGACAGAACTGATGCCTGAAACCGCAATGAGCAAGAATACGATCAGCATATTTCAAAAAGATCTTGGAAAAACGTGTAACCGAATTCTGAAGTTCATGAAAAACCGGGCAGCTAAAGTTGGGATTGATGATCATCTTCTGATCGATGGAACACTGAAGTCGAACGATTCCAGGCAAAACACGCTTTCGGAATTTTCCAGAAAAGCCAGACTGAAAGGAAGACGGGATATTTCTGTACTCTATGCTTTTGATCTGGAAAAAATGGAACCCATCTGTTCGCAGTGCTTTCCCGGCAATATGCTCGACCTGACTTTCTATGACAGTTTTGTGAAACAGAATGGCATTCAAAGCGGAATAATGGTTGGAGATAAGGGATTTCCCGTCAAATCGATCGAAGAAATCCTTAAAGACTGCCCGCAGCTTCATTATTTCAACCCGCTTCATCGGAATGCCAAGCTTGCCTTCGATCATGAGATGTATAACTTCGAGGGAGTGATCGAAGGCTGCTGCGGCTTTCTAGGGCAGATGGAGCCAATTCAGTTTAAGAAAGTGAAGCTGTCCAATAAGGAAAAGTGGCTCTACAGTTTCCGTGACCCAAGAAGAGCAGCCCAGGAGGAGACGGACTGGCTGGATAAGCATCGTAAAGATAAGTACAGTTTCGAAGAATACGAAAAGAAAAAACGTACATTTGGAACAGTGGTCTTTGAATCAGATGTCGATCTGGCTCCGGAAGATGCCTGGAAGACCTATAGTTACCGCTGGCAAATCGAGATCGTTATGCGGTATTACATGAACGCCCTCGGCTTTGATGGAACCAGAGTCCATGATGACTACTCAGTGATCGGCAGCGAATTCATTGATTTTCTGTCGACCGTCATCACGTTCAGACTTTTGAACCTGTTCGACGAAAAAGGCCTCCTTGAGGACATGAGCTATAAGAAAATCATGCATATCCTGCAAAGAGGCAAAAGAATAAAAAATGATAATGAGTGGGAACTGATCAAGATGAATCCTGGTCAGATAGAAATTCTTCAAAAACTGGATCTGATTCCACGACCAGATCCAGTAGACCAGCCCAAAAGGAAACGTGGTCGTCCACGCAAAAATCCGACCGTATAGTTTAGCTGATTGGGAAAGTTCTATTCCTCTTTTTTGATAAGCACTGACTAAACTCTTCCCCGAAAACTGGACACAAAGAGAGCAATTTCCTCATCTGCGCAAACGGACTCTGGGAATTCGGCAATCCAGTCCTGAACACGAGGGAAGCCGGCTGGCTTTAAGCAAATACATAGCTTACTATTGACAGTATGCTGTTGAACGGTATGATAGCTTCTGTTAAGAGCGGAGGTGTTCTTGTGAGTGATAAGGAAAACAGCGGACAGCTGATCAAAATGCTGAATGATGCGATTGAGCGGCGGGTAAACAATTCCCTGCGCGCGGATGATCTGACCATGGTTCAGGTCTGGGTTCTTCTTTCCCTGGATGAGAAAGAAAATCATACGTACTCCTTTAAGGAACTCGAACGAATTCTAGGTGTTGCGCAGTCTACCTGTGTCGGAATTGTCAGCCGGCTCGTCGCTAAGAAACTGGTGGAAAGCTTTACCGATCAAAAGGATCGAAGGATGAAGCTGGTTCGTCTGAGCGAAGACGGGAAAAAACGCTGTGAAAAAGCGAAGAAGGATATCCAGGAACTGGAACAGACTCTGTTTACCGGATTTTCAGAGGAAGAGCAGGCTGTCTTCCACGGACTGCTGAAAAGAGTTTACGAAAATGTAAAATAAACGCCCGCGGGCTTTCGCCCTGACGGGCGATACTAACGCGGAAATCGATCGCTTGCTTTTGAAATATCACAGTTAAAACGGAAACCGGACATACACAAATGAGAAAACGATGCCGGCTCCCTTCGCAGGCAGCCAGGCGCATGGATCGGTATGTTCGAATCAATCGCTTGCTTTTGAAAATGGCGGAAACGTAGATCGAAAAATGGAATGGAGAGAGTTATGAAAGATAAATCGATGGAAATATTTGAATCCATGCCTGTCGCGCAGGCTGTATTCAAAAACGCATTGCCGGCTATGGCGGGGATGCTGATGGTACTCGTCTATAACCTGGCTGATACTTTCTTTATCGGACAGACCCACGACGCATTGCAGGTCGCGGCAGTATCGCTGGCGACGCCGGTTTTCCTGCTGTTCATGGCAGCGGGAACGATTTTCGGCATTGGCGGTACGTCCGTAATTTCCCGTGCCCTTGGCGAGGGAAGAAAGGATCATGCCAGAAAGGTCTGCTCTTTCTGCATGTGGAGCTGCGTTGTTCTTGGTGTGGCGATGAGCCCTGTCTTTCTGATTTTTATGGATCCGATTCTTACTCTGATCGGCGCAAGCGCCGAAACGTGGGAAATGACGAAAACCTATTTGTGGATCGTCGCCTGGAGCGGACCGTTTGTTCTGGTTTCCAACTGCTACGCGAATGTGATCCGTGCGGAAGGCGAATCCGGAAAAGCCATGATGGGTCAGCTTCTCGGCAACCTGATTAACGTGGTTCTGGATCCGATTATGATTTTAGGCTTTGGCTGGAACGTAGCTGGTGCTGCGATCGCGACAGTGATCGGAAATGTCATTGGGGCGGCGTATTACATCTTTTATTTCCTGAGCGGCAAATCCAGTCTCAGCATTCACCCCAGAGAGTTCACAGTAAAAGAAAAAGTCTGCAGCAGTGTTCTGATCATCGGCATTCCTGCGGCGCTCGGTTCGCTGCTGATGAGCGTTTCTCAGATTCTGATCAACAGCCTATGGCACAGTACGGGGATATGGCGGTGGCGGCCATGGGCGTAGCCATGAAAGTCATTACCATTACCGGCATGATCTGCATGGGACTCGGGCAGGGCATTCAGCCGCTTCTCCATTTTGTTTTCCCTGTCTTTAGGACTGGCGCTGACCGTTATCTGCTTCGTTTTTTCCGGCCAGATTGTCAGTGTGTTCCTGACCGATCCGACAGCCTATACGTATGCGGTTCATTTTGTTCACATCCTGTTAACCACAAGCTTTCTGTTCGGCGTCTACTACGTTCTTACCAACGCGCTGCAGGCGATGGGGGCTGCAGCGGCATCCTTTGTAATTAACGTGAGCCGCCAGGGCCTGATCTTCATTCCCGCAATGTATCTTCTTGAAGCCGCTATGGGAATTACCGGACTGGTCTGGGCACAGCCGGCTGCCGACGTACTGTCCTTTGGTCTGGCGCTGATTCTTTATGTTCATACCTGGAGAAAACTCAGTCAGTCCAAAACGGAAACGACAGCTCCAGCCGCCGCTGCCGAAAAAATGAGCGCGGTCTGCGAGTAAAACACAGTGCGGTATGTGAAAGATAAAACCAGTCCTCAGACAGACTGAGATTGATCCGCCTTGCATCAACGCCATCAGCCAGACACACAAAAGCCCGTCCTTATGGCTTTTTTCGAAAGGAAAAAGTCAGAGGACGGGTCTTTTCCTATTTACTTTTTTTACTTTTTATTTTGCGTTTCGCAGTTTAACGGGTTTCAGAGCGACGATTTACGATCTGCCACCATCCTATAAATGCCAATAAGTTCCAGGGTAATGGATCCTCCCATCAGAAAGTACCGAAAAGAAAGGATGGAAGCCGGAAGCAGAAGAGAAATGGCGTACAGAAGCATTCCGCAGACAAGAACAAGACTGGGCCTTCTTTCCTTTTCTTCAGGGCTCCGCCCTTCCAGAGTCCAGATCTTCTGGTTATAGGCGCGCAGCGCATTCATCAGAACAATCGTCATGAGTCCCAGCAGGAGGGTAAGGATCCAGTAAAACATCTGTCTGGTTTCCACCGCCGCATAAAATTCCATCATGGAAGCAGCCAGTTCGATCACGCAGACGGCTTTGAACATCTTACGAATCCGCTTGAGCTGCTCCAGCTGGGAATCGGGATCGGTATACAGATGCAGAGGACCGTACTCGCTTTTTCGGCGCACCAGGAACCAGAAGCCGGAAGTACAGAGAAATTCAATGTCCATATCTTTCAGAATCTGACGATATTCCCGGGATACGCCAAACCCGCGGTCGTTGAGATCGCAGTCGAACTGCCATTCGCCCGGTTTACACGGTTCAAAGGTATAGAGACCGTACTTAAAGCGCTTCAGGGCCCATCCTTTCGCGCACATTTCGTTGAGATATTCGATTTCGCGGTCTTTGTCGAACATGAGCCTGAACTGTTTCATTCTTTATTCTCCTTGGCGTCTCTGAGCATGCCCTCCAGTCGATGAATTTCCTGATCAAAGACTTCTTTTCCCAGATCGGTGATGATGTATTCCTTTTTGTTTCGACTGTCGGGTTCTTCCCGGTACACCCGGATCCAGTCTTTCTTCTGCAGATTCTTAATCGCGCCATAGAGCGTTCCGGCGCCCAGTACGACGCGTCCATGCGTCATCTGTTCCACTTCCTTGGAAATTCCATATCCATGCAGCGGGTGATGAAGAACCAGAAGCATGTAAAACAGCGTTTCCGTTAACGGCAGATCCTGTCCCATAGCATTGTACCTCCTGTCGTCGCTCGATGTATCGTGACACGTTATATCTGATTTGACTATATCAGGAGACGATATATCGGTCAACGATATCTTTTTGGCGCTTTTCAAAGATACGATCGACAGGAGAAATCAATGTCCGCAATCGATACACGAAAAGGAAAAAGGAGGGCACCCAATCCGGAAAATCGACGGAAAGAAAACCGATACAAATAAAAAAGCGAGCCGCTCCTGAAAAAGGAGGCAGCCCGCCAGAAAAGCAAAGTGATTTTAAATGTCTGACGTCTCAGCTGTCTGTATCCTCTCTCTGCGTGACCAGACGGACGATTACCGCAACCACTCCAAACAGCACGCCGGTGACAGGCCAGATGATCCAGGTCTGATCCCAGTTTCCGGTCGCAAAGCTCCAGCCCAGATAAATGGCTGTGGCCAGACACCAGTAAATCGAGGCAACAGGATCCATCCGTTTTTCCATTTTCCGGTTTTCTGAAGAATAGTCGCCTTCGGAGAGAATTTTTTCAAATCCGGACTGCGTGATGGACGACCAGACGAGAAAGAAGACGCCGATGGAAACCAGAAGCAGCAGGGCAGTGACGGAAAGAACGGCAGAGAATTCCTGATGAATAAAGAGCGTAGAGAAAATCCGCGGAATCGGAGAAAGAATGCAGAAGACAATCCCGATAATGGTCGAAAGCGTGTGTGTTCTGGCAAAAGCTTTCTTTTTCTGTGCGGCCAGGCCTTTAACGCCGTATCCAAGGCTGAAGTCTCCGGTTTCCAGCGTTTTCCACGGCTTCATGATCTGATCCGACCAGATGAAGAGCGTCACGGCGATGGCGACCAGAACCAGAAGTACGGAGACGCCAAGCGCGGCAACCATATTTTCGGAAATCAGGGAAGAAGGGAGAGCCGTAAAAGCGCTGAGCCCGATCAGCACGGCGGGAGACAGGATACAGAGAACCACACCAATGGCGACGCGCCAGGCGTTCAGGCGGTTCAGATCCAGAAAACGGTTGGCGTCTTCCAGACTCAGAGTCGGAAGGGAAGACTCTTCTTCCTCAATGGTGACCAGCGGGGCGTTGTCCTTGAGCAGATAGTCTGTGGACACTTCAAAAATTTCGGAAAGCTGCAAAATCTTATCGAGCGAGGGAACGGTCTGGGCGCCTTCCCATTTGGCGACCGCCTGGCGGGAAACGTTCAGCCGGCTCGCCAGATCTTCCTGGGACCATCCGTTTCGCCTGCGCAGTTCAATCAGTTTGTCTGCGAAAATCATCAGATATTTCCTCCTTGTGGACTTGTGTGCCTGCATTGTATCGAAGGACATTTGTTCCAGACAGAACCTGTCAGCTGGAAATCCGTCAACTGCCGGTTGCATTTGTAAAAAGCATGACGGTTTGAGCGGATTTCCGCCCGAACTTTCGAGAAAAATACCAGAAAATAGGAAAATCACGGGAAAAGTCATATATTTACAGACCGATTTTGAGCCTGTATAAAAAAGTGCATACGCTTCAAAACGAAGCGAAAAGAGAAACGGACAGGCAAAAGAAAGCCCGGCACGCAAAGCCGGGTGTACAGAAATCGACATTCATGGAAAATTCGATTTTCTCGAAAACCTGTCCGGGAAAACGGGGATGGTATTCTGAAGACATCAGCCAGAACAAATGGCTGAAACGCACTTGCATGGAATCCCAACCCAGAGAAAGGATCAGCCAGGATGGATATCGTACTGGACCACATCACCAAAATCTTTCCCGCACGGGGAAGAAAAAAGAACAGCAGAGAAGTCGTCGCTGCCGACGATTTGAGTTTCACCATTTCCAACGGAAAACTCTGCGGGCTGCTCGGCCCTTCCGGATGCGGAAAAAGCACGGCGCTCAACATGATCAGCGGCCTGCTCAAGCCGACTTCCGGCGAGATTTTTTTCGGCGATCAGAACGTCACGGAACTTGAACCGCAGGAACGCGGGGTCGGCATGGTTTTTCAGAACTATGCCCTCTATCCCCATATGAGCGTCTTTGACAACATCTGCTTCCCGCTGGAAAACCTCAAGGGCGATCAGAAACTCAGCGAAGAAGAACGAAAAGCCCGCGTCGAAGAAGTGGCACGGCTTGTTCACATCGAAGATCTGCTCGAACGCAAGCCTAAGGAACTCTCGGGCGGACAGCAGCAGCGCGTGGCGATTGCCCGTGCTCTGGTCAAACTGCCTAAAGTTCTTCTTCTAGACGAACCGCTTTCCAATCTGGATGCCCGTCTGCGCCTGCAGACCCGGGAAGAAATCCGCCGCATCCAGCAGGAAACAGGCATTACGACCGTTTTTGTTACGCATGACCAGGATGAAGCCATGAGCATTTCGGATTTCATTGTCGTCATGAAGGAAGGCCGGGTGCAGCAGATCGACACCCCGCAGAAGGTTTACGACAATCCGGCCAATCAGTTTGTCGCGCAGTTTCTCGGCCTGCCGCCCATCAACATGTTTCATGGCAAAATTGAAAATCAGATTTTGTACATCGGCGAAAATCCTGTGGCGCGTGTGCTCAGCGCGTCCGATCAGCCGGTGCATGTCGGCGTCCGCCCGGAAGGCTTTCTCCTCAAGGAAGAAGGCGCCCTTTGCGATCGCATGATCCGTACCGAAATTACCGGCCGGGACATGAGCATCGTTTCCGAAAACGAGGCGTCCATGAATCCGGTCGTTCGCTCGATTCTTTCGGCGGAAGATCTGCAGATTCTCGCCGAAAATCAGCAGGAAGTGCATTTTGATCTCAAGCTGAAAAAAGTCTTTCTCTTTGAACCCGAAAGCGGAAACCGGATTGCGGCCGATCTTCAGCCTCTTCAAAAAGCGGCGGAAGAAATCGTAGAAGCCGCGATCGTTCTGGAGGAAGCGGCATGAAAAGCGCAAATGGGCGCACCGGTGGAAAAGGGCGCCTGAAAAAAGGCTGGCAAAAATATAAGGGTTTTCTGTATTTGCTGCCGGCGCTTGTGTTTCTGGCTGTCTTTCTGATTTATCCGCTCATCGACGTGCTGATTTATTCCTTTGAAGAAGGCTACAGTTCCGCCGCGCAGACGTACGCGGGCATTGGCTGGTACAACTACGACTACGTTTTGCACGATCCCTATTTCACGCAGGCGCTCGTCAATACGTTTCTGCTCGTCATCATTACGGTGCCGATTTCCACCGGTCTGTCGCTGGCAATCGCCTTTCTGCTGACCCGCATTCAAAAGCTGCGTTCGCTGTTTCAGACGATTTACTTTCTGCCGTACGTGACCAATACCCTCGCAGTCGGCATGGTCTTCATGGTGCTGTTCAAGCAGACGCCGTATTCCGAAGGCTTTGTGAACATGCTGATCCATATGTGCGGCGGCTCTTCCGTCGACTTTATCGAAGGTCCGTACTGGGCCAAGATGTTTGTGCTCTGCTTTTACACGATCTGGATCGTCATGCCCTTTAAAATCCTGATTCTGACCAGCGCACTGGCCAGCGTGAATCCAATGTATTACGACGCGGCCCGCGTAGACGGCACCAGCTCCTGGCGCATGTTTTACAAAATCACGCTGCCGCTGATTTCCCCATCGGTGTTCTATCTGGTCATTACCGGCTTTATCGGCGCGTTCAAGGCGTATTCAGATGCGGTTGCCCTGTTTGGCACGAATCTGAATGCGGCGGGAATGAACACGCTGGTCGGCTACGTCTTTGACATGCTTTACCGCGATGGCGGGGGCTATCCGTCCTACGCGTCCGCGGCGGCCATTCTGCTCTTTCTGGTTATTTTGACGATTACGGTCATCAACCTGATGGTTTCGAAAAAATATACCCACTACAGCTGAGAAAACGGAGAGACACACTATGAAAAAATTCAAACCACTCACCTGGCTGTTTCTGATTTTGTGGGCGATCGCGGTTCTCTTTCCGTTTTACTGGATGGTGCTGACGTCCTTAAAAGGATACGGCGCCTACAACGCGGAATACATTCCCCAGCTGTTTACGCTGTCGCCGACACTGGAAAACTATTTTTACGCGTTTACGGAAGTCGATTTGGGACGGTATCTGCTCAATACGGTCATTTTCACCATCATTACTACGGTTCTGATGGTCTTTGTCACCATTCTGGCGGCCTTTGCGTTCGCCCGGCTGGACTTTCCAGGGAAGAACCTGATTTTTACCGGCTTTCTGGCGCTGATGATGATTCCCAATGAACTGGTCATCATTACCAATTTTCAGACGATGACCGAGCTGAATCTGCGCAATACTTTTCTGGGTCTGATTCTGCCTTCGGTCACTTCCATTTTTTACATTTATCTGCTGCGGGAAAGCTTTGCGCAGATCCCGGATTCGCTGTACTATGCGGCGAAAATCGACGGGGCTTCGGACTGGAAATACCTGTGGAAAATCATGGTTCCCATGTGCCGTCCGACGGTCGTTACGATTACGATTCTCAAGGTGATCGAATGCTGGAACAGCTACATCTGGCCAAGCCTTGTCACCGATGATCCGAAATACTTTCTGGTTTCCAACGGCATCCAGCAAATCCGCGAAAGCGGCTTTGGCCGGGCGAACATTCCGGCGATGATGGCGGCGGTCGTCGTCATCAGCATTCCCCTGATCGTTCTGTTCCTGGTGTATCGAAACCAGATCATGTCCGGCGTCGTCAAAGGAGGAACCAAAGGATGAAGCGCCTTCGAAAACGGCTGCCCCGGCTGCTTTGCGCGGCCGCAGCGGGCATGAGTCTGCTGCTTTCCGGCTGCCATGGCGCCAAAGCGAAAAGCGCCTTTGTGATTCCCGAAGCGCTCGACGAAAGCCGTCCGATTGAGATTTCCTTCTGGGCGAAAAACGATACGAACAAAAACCAGACGAATGTCTACAAAAAGGCGATCGAAGACTTTGAAGCGCTCTATCCAAACATCAAGGTCAATCTGAAGCTGTATACGGACTACGGGAAGATTTACAACGACGTCATCACCAACATTGCGACGGATACCACGCCCAATGTGGCGATTACCTATCCCGACCATATCGCGTCCTACATCCAGCAGAACGGGACCGTCGTCGGTCTCGATGCGCTGATGGCGGACGAAAAATACGGTCTGGGCGGCAGTGCCCTCAAATTTGACGGGCCGACGGCCGATGAAATGGTCGATTCGTTTGTACAGGAAGGAGTCATTGACGGAACGCAGTACGCGATGCCCTTCATGCGTTCGACCGAAGCGCTCTACATCAATAAGACGCTGGTCGAAAAGCTTGGCTATTCCGTCCCGGATGTCGTGACGTGGGACTGGATCTGGGAAGTGTCCAATAAAGCGATCGAACAGAAAAATCCGGACGGAACGTACGCCCTCAACAGCCAGAAAACGCTGATCCCCTTTATTTACAAGTCCACCGACAATATGATGATCCAGATGCTGAAGCAGCAGGACGCCGGCTACAGCACCGAGCAGGGCGAAATTGAAATTTTTAACGACACGACGCGCGAAGACTTGAAGAAAATCGCGCAGGAAACCAGGGACGGCGCGTTTTCAACCTTTAAAGTGTCCGGCTATCCCGCCAATCTGCTCAATGCCTCGCAGACGCTGTTTGCGGTAGACTCCACAGCCGGATCCACGTGGATGGGCGCGGAGGCTCCGCTTTCGGACATCAGCCCGGATGCCTTCACGGAATTTGAAACCGTCGTTCGTCCGGTGCCGCAGATGAGCGAAAACCAGAGTCTCATGATTTCGCAGGGACCGTCCATGGCCGTCTTTGGCAAGGAAGACCCGCAGGAAGTACTCGCCTCCTGGCTGTTCGTGCAGTACATGCTTTCCAACGAACCGCAGATCGGCTACGCGAAGACGGAAGGCTATCTTCCCGTTACGCATAAGGCTTTAGAAGATCCGGCGTATCAGGACTATCTGGCGAAGGCTGGCACGGATAATGAGGAGCATTACGCGATCAAAATCGAAGCGGCGAAACTGCTCATGGATCATCTGGACGATACGTTTACCACCCCGGTGTTTAACGGCTCGGCTTCGCTGCGCAACGCGGCCGGCGAGCTCATTGAAGATGTCGTCCGCTCGACGAGACGCAAGCAGACCGTCGATGATGCCTATATCGACGAACTGTACGAAAAGGTTTCCTCCCTCTACCGTCTGGATCAGATTTCTTCCGGATCCGGGACGATTCATGATCTGGGCCCGATGCCCGCCTCTTCGGTCTGGTTTCTTTCTCTGCTTGCACTGACGTGGGTCATTCTCGGTGCAGTCTGGCTGTTTCAGAAACGAAGAAAAGCGAAAAACGCCTGAAGCTCCTGAAATTTCAGCTTGAAGGGATCGAGGAGATAACGGTTTCATCCCGTTTCCTTTCGCACGATTTTTTCTGATCTTCAAACGCAGCGGAAAAAAACAGCGATTCGATCGGGAAAGATTTCACCGCATGAAAAAACCAAGTACACTATCCGTGGAAAAACCATTCAGGGCGCTGACCGGACGATCCTCAAGGAGCGGGATGACGAACCGTTCCTGATCGCTTCGTAGTGGTGTCTGGATGGAATCCCCATTAGAAAAGAGACAGAAGATCCTGTCCCAAGGAGAAAAAGAATGAAAAAAACAGCTCTGGCTTCTCTGCTTGTCTGCGCAGGCATGGTCTTTGCCGGCTGCTCGAACTCGACCCCGGCAGCCTCGAGCAGTGCTTCGAGCACAGCGGACAGTGCCGCTGCTGCAAATCCCTCCGCAAAATTGGAAGGCGTCATGACGTATCAGGAATACGCGGATGCTGAACTCGAAAGCGAAGTAACGATCGAAGCGTTCGTACAGGCAAAACAGGCCTGGTGGGAAGACAAGGCAACGATTTACGCGCAGGATCCAGACGGCGCTTACTTCATTTACAACGCTGCTGTATCTCAGGATCTGTATGACAAGCTGACCGACGGCGCCAAAATCAAAGTCAAAGGCTACAAGACCGAATGGTCTGGCGAAGTGGAAATCTCAGAAGGCGCTGAAGTAGAACTGATCGAAGGCGAAACCTGGAAAGCCGAACCGGTCGATGTGACCGATCTGCTGGGCAATGAAGAAGAACTGATCAAGCATCAGAACCAGCTGGTGGATTTCAAGGATCTTACTGTAGAACCCGCACAGGAAGGCAGCGAAGAAGCGTTCCTGTATAACTACGACGGATCCGGAAGCGAAGGCGATGACCTGTACTTCAACGTTTCCAAAGACGGCAAGACGTACACCTTCGTTGTTGAGTCCTATCTGACCGGCGAGGAAAGCGAAGTGTACAAAACCGTACAGGAACTCAAAGTCGGCGATGTGATCGACTGCGAAGGCTTCCTCTACTGGTATGAAGGCGCCAACCCGCACATCATCTCGGTAACGGTAAAATAAGTCCGTCCGTAATCGACAGGACCGCGCACATTTTCTTCCTGTACATACAGGGAGGAGATGCGCCGCATTTCAAAGTGTTTCAAAATATTTAAAAGTACATAAAAGGCTCTGTATCTCCTTTTGGTTAAGGAAGATGCAGAGCCTTTTTCGGGATTGGAAAAATCTGGTGATAAGCAGAAATGGCCAGATTCAGCAAGGCGCAGAGGGCCAAAGCGTCCAGGAGAGTCAGAACGTCCAGACTGGATCCTGTCGAGCGTCCGCTCAGGAGCGATCGGACTGCGGACGGTTGACGATGTGAATGAACGGTTCTCCCTGTTCGAGGGCGTGCAGGTTGGTGCGGATAATCTGCCAGAGACGTTTTTTCGTTTCCGGCAGCGATTCATCGCCGGAAATGTGCGGCGTGATGAATACATTTTCGTCTTCCCAAAGCGGGCAGTCTGCGGGAAGCGGCTCGATTTCGCAGACATCGAGAATCATGCCGCGAATCCGATGCTGCGCCATGACCTTTTCCAGGACATCGAGGGCGACCAGATCGCCGCGTCCCACATTCGCAAACAGCGCGTCTGGCTTCATGCGCGAAAAATCGTCCAGCGTCAGAAGATGATGGGTAGCCGGACTGGAAGGCAGCGTACCCACTACGATATCGCTTAACGGCAGGTAGCGGTGCAGATGATCGAGCGTATCGACCACATCAAAGCCCGGAACTGTTCGGCGTCTGCGGGCCAGTCCAATGGTATGGGCACCCAGCGCCTTGACGGAGCGGGCGAACGTCGAACCCAGATCGCCGCAGCCCAGAACGAGAATCGTCTTGCCGTAAATGGAATCGATCGTGCCGATATTCCGGTTCCATTCCTTCTTCTTCCGGTTTTCGAGCAGGAACGGATAGCGGCGATAAAAAAACAGGATGGCGCTGATCAGATATTCGGAAATCGCCAGACCAAAGCTGCCTGAAGCGTTGGCTAATGGACACGCCACGCGTTCCGGCCAGCCTTCATAGCCCGCAAACGGAAGCTGAACGAGTTCAAGCGCGGGCAGAGATTTCAGTAGAAAACGGTATTCTTCAGGAAGAAAGCCCACGATGGCACTGGCGGTGTCGAGATAGCCGGGCCAGTTTGGATTGTCGCCATAGACAAAATGGAGGCCGCCAAATTCCTGTTCCAGCGCCCGGCGGTCTTCTTCTTTTAACGCTTCAAAAACGAGAACGGTTTTCATGTTTCTTTCTCCTTATCCTGTGCAGGTTATTCTGAGCAGGCAGTACAGACCGGTCCGAGCGACCGGCTTTTCTTTTGCACTCAGGGATGAGCCAATATGCGCGGCAAAACAGGAAAGGATCTTTCTTCGTGTAAAGACACACGTTAGAAAGGTGGGAATACATTGAAAATCGTGTGATGCCGCCGTTGTAAAGCTTTACACCTGTATTGTACGCCTCTATATTTCCTTCATCACCGATCCGCTTTGTGCCCTGCCTGAGGCAGAATGGCGGATTTTCAATCCTCAGAGAACAAGAAAGGAAACTTAGACATGAACAATATTCTTACCGAAGCATCGGCTTGTCTGCAGTGCAAGAATCCAAGATGCCGTCAGGCCTGCCCGATTCATACCAATATCCCCGAAATGATCCGCAAGCTCAAAAACCATGAAGTGCTGGATGCGGCGCAGATGCTTTTTGAAAACAACCCGCTGTCCATCGTCTGCTCCCTCGTATGCAACCACGAAAAGCAGTGTGAAGGCGCGTGCGTGCGCGGCATTAAAGGCAATCCTGTAGCCATCAGCGATATCGAACAGTACATTTCCAACTCCTGCTTTGAACGCATTCAGCTGTCCATGGAACCGGAAAACGGCAAGCGCGTCGCTGTCATCGGTGCCGGTCCAGCCGGCCTGACGATCGCGGTTTCGCTGCGTCAGAAAGGCTACAAAGTCACCATTTTTGAAGTCCGTGAAAAAATCGGAGGCATCATGCGCTACGGCATTCCGGAATACCGTCTGCCGCATTCGATTCTGGACCGCTACTACAAGAAGCTGAAGGCGCTTGGCATTCAGTTCCGTCCGAACATGGCGATCGGTGGTTCCGTTTCCATTCAGGATCTGCTCGATGACGGCTACGCGTCCGTCTTTGTCGGCACCGGCGCATGGAAGCCGCGCCGCCTGAACATTCCCGGCGAAACGTTCGGCAACGTGCAGTACGCGGTGAACTACCTGAACAATCCGAACGTTTACGATTTAGGCGATAAAGTCGCGGTCATCGGCGCCGGCAATGCGGCGATGGATGCGGCCCGTACCGCCATTCGGAAAGGCAGCCGCGAAGTCGTGGTTTACGTCCGTACCGATTCGCCGACCGCTTCGAATGAAGAAGTGGAATACGCAAAAATCGACGGCGTTCAGTTCGTTTTCAACAAGGCGCCGATCCGCATTACTGATGAAGGCGTCGTGCTCGTCGACACAAAAGTCGAAGAAAACGGAGACATCACGCTGATCGAAGACTCCGCGAAGCTGGAAAAAGCCGACACGATTCTCGTAGCCATTTCGCAGGTTCCGCAGACCCGTCTCGTTTCCCGCGATCCGGATCTTAAGCTCAACGACCGCGGCAACCTGAAAATTGACGAGATCGGCGCAACGACCATGCCGGGCGTATTCGCAAGCGGCGACGTCGTAACCGGCGCGAAAACCGTTGTGCACGCCGTAGCGCTCTCCCGACAGATTGCCGAAGAGATGGACCGCTACATGAAAGGTCCGAACGGCCATGCCGCCCAGGATGCTGCGAGCAGCGACGAAACAGCGGCGTAAAAACGATAAAACCGGTGGATCCTGTCTCCCCCAGCAGGATCTGACCGCTCTGACCGCTTTCGGATTCGCGTTTCTGGAAAATCCAGAGCAGAATCCAGAAACGTGGACAGAAGAAACAGTTCAAAACGAAATTTCAAAACCCAAAGTACACGTCAAAAAAGGAGCCCCTTTCCAGAACTGCCTCTGGAAAAAGGACTCCATTTTTTTGCACGATTTTTTTGCAGAACGCTTTAGAGATGGACTGCTTTTCGGATCCATTCGAACACCTTGAGCATGCCGGTGGAATAGCACCACGAGGAGAACGGGCGGCTGACCAGGATGATCGCGAGAAAATGGCTGACTTTCATGCTCGACAGCCCCGCCAGCATGCACAGCAGCAAGTCCGGCGAGACAGGCATCATCATCCAGAGAAAGAAGATGAGTTCAAAGTGACGGCTGTTTTTCAGGCGCTTCTCGTATTTGTCGACCGTTTCTGGCGAGGCGATCTGGTAAATGAAGCGGGTGCCCCATTTTCTAGCCAGCCAGAAGGCGAGAATGCAGTTGATGTAGGAAACGAGCGTGTTCAGAAAGAAAGCCGGCAGCGGATGAAAGAGAACGATGCCGATCGATCCCATCGATCCTAAAGGAACGATTGGAATGTACGAGGTGAAGACGCTGAGCAGAACAAAGAGAATCGGACCGAAAATTCCGGCGGATTCAATCGCGTGCTGAATTTTTTGCGTGGTCGCCGAGGAGGACGAACGCAGCAGCCAGATCAGAACGACAAAGAAAAGAATGCCAAAGACGATCGAAATGATCAGATTGCGCCGGCGCACCGCAGCGCCTTTTTTCATGGCTTCCTGATCTTTGGCCGTCTCGGGCGTACTTGCCGTCCCGACGGATGCTTTCGCGGAATGGTCCTGGGAATGATCCGGGGACTTGATAGCGGCGTCTTTTTCGGCAAGCGCCTCTTTTGCCTGCGCGGAAGGGTTCTGAGCGGAGTCTGCAGAAAAATTCGTAACGGGTTTAGTATCCATACTCATTATCTTAAGCGGTTCGAATCGGGGATTCTTCCGATATGCCAGAAGGATTGCCGAAAACGGCTAGACAGAACGAGCCAAATGCGCAGTAACGCCAAAGGAAAACTTATCGTTTTCGATAGAGCAGATCGACCATTCCGTTGGAATGGCGTACATGAACCAGGGCCAGTTCCTGCGGCGCTTTAAGCGTCGGAAACAGCCGGATGCCCCCGCCAAGCAGCACAGGAATAACTGTAATCCAGAACGGATTGATCGCCTCTTCCTGTACGATGCCCTCAATCAGACGGGCGCCCCCGCAAATCCAGATGTCTTTTCCTTCGCCTTGTTTCAGACGCTTCAGAAGGGTGCATGGATCTTCTTTCGTAAAGTGAATGTCTTTTGAATCGGGAAGCGTTCGATGGGTAAAGACGTACGTGCTCAGACCGGAATAAGGCCACTCGTCAGGCGAAAGTTCCCGCACGATCTGATCGAACGTGTTCCAGCCCATCAGAACCGTATCCGCCGTTTTGATGAATTCGGCATAAAAATCCTCGGCGACTGCATCTGGGTCCTGTCCGTCCAGCCAGTCTGCGCCGCCCTTTGCATCGGCAATATAGCCGTCCAGGCTCATCGCAATAAACAGTGTGGTTTTTCGCATAGCCAAATCTCCTTTTTCCGCTTTATCTTCTTCTGCATATCTATTCGATCGGCTTATTCTTTCAGGCGCCTTCTTCTTTTTGGCCGGCGTATACGTTTTGGCCGAATGGTTTTAAAATTTCCGGTCTGGAAAAGCTGTGTCCAGTATGGCATATCGCAAAGGGGGTGTCTGCCTGCTCCAGAAAAAACGCCTCCGGACGCCAGAAGGCCCGGAGGCGAGAAAACGTTCATTTTCAAACAGACAGGAATGTCTGCATGAATTTACAGTTCTGGGAAAAGCGTGCAGGCAAAGACTATTTCAGCGTATTGAGCGCTTCCTTGTCTGGATTAAGACGCAGGGCCAGCAGACGGTTCTGCATCGCCAGGGCCTGCGCGTCGAGCGCGGATTGTGTTGTCGAGGAACTGCTCAGAACTTCATGTGCCTGCGCGAGCGCCTGATTGAACGCGTCTTTCTGCGCGCTGGTCAGACGGAATCTGGACAGGTTGAGACGATCGGCTTTGGCGCAGACCATCTCAAGCGGCTTTCGGTTCAGTCCATCGGCGGGAATGAGTCCGGCATACGCATCCTGTAAAGCTTTCAGTGCCCGATCGACTTCGATCTGCTGGTAGGAAGAACCGGAAAGAATCGTATTCGCCTGTTCGAGCGCACCCTTAAACGGCGCAAAGCTTTCCGCTGTAAAGTCGGCTTCGCGAACGGAAGAAATCGCTGAACCGTTTACGTACGTACGCAGAGCGCTCTTATCGGTCAGACCGTACGTTTCTTCAATGTCGCCGAGCTTGAACTTCGCGAACTTAATGTAGCAGCGGTCGGTACGGACGTTGCTTCCATGGTTTTTGGAATACTCTTCGTCGAAGTGACCGTAGCTGTCCATCATGAGGGTGCCGTCATCGAGAACGAGCAGACCCGCATAGCCGGTATCACCGGATTTTTCATTCGGCGCATAGTCGTAGGCGATGGTTACCATGTAATCGCCGTCGCCCTGTGTCATGAGGTCTTCGTAGCTTCCAACCCACATTACCCATTCGCCGGCTACCCAGTCGTTGGAGTTGTCGTGGATGCCGTTGCCGTCCTTGTCGTAGACAATGTCGCGGTACGTAATGACGAGGCGGTCGCTGATTGGATCGTAAACGACTTTATGGCGTTCGCCAGCCAGGTTTCCGGGCAGGTTCGTCGGCTTGCTCCAGGTTTCGCCTTCGTCATCGGAGTACGTCATCATGGCGTAGCCCTGGTGCGTCTGGTTGCGGGCGAGGGCGACGATGCGCTTGCCGTCCGGGGAGCGGAACAGGCCGAGTTCGCAAAGCTGATTGGCGGATTCGATGTTTCGATACGGAGTCAGAATCGGTTCGGGATCGCTCCACTGTTCGTTTCCGTCTTCATCGAACGTCAGAATCGATTTGTAGTTGGTGTAGCTGTAATCGTGGTAAATGCCCATCCACGCCTGGCGGTCGTTTCCGTTTTCATCCTTGAGCTGAATGAGGCTCGACATGCCGACAATCGTCCAGCGGTTGCTGCCGTCATCATTTTTCGGATGGAACAGCTGGTATTCAGTCCAGGTTTCACCGTTGTCGTCGGAATAGGAGGTGCGCCAGCCGCCGTTCTGGTTTCCAGACCAGTTCGGCATCGCGGTAATGAGCATGATGCGCTCAGTTCCGTCGGCCAGATTCAGAACGTACATCGTCGGCGTTTCCATGGACGTTGCCCAGCTTGTCGGAATGTCGTCTTTCTGAATCCACGTTTCGCCGTCATCGTCGGAGTATTTCATGATGAGCGGACCATGGCCATGTCCCTGCGGGAAGGCGGTGATCAGACGGCCGGTATTTGTACGGATCATATCCGGCTGGCCAAAGTACTGATTGGCATCGCCGTCGGCCGGTTTATGGACGTCGGTCACAAATTTTTCCGGAAGATCGTAGTACGGAACCGTCTTCATCAGCGTGATCTGCCGTTCTACGGTAATCGTGACGGTTTCCGTGTACGTGCCGGCTTTGACTTCAATCTGGGCTGTTCCTGCCTTGACTGGGGTAACCACGCCGGTACTGCTGACCGTGGCTACTTCCGGATTTTTCGAAGTATAGGTAATTTCGAGTTCTTCGTCGCTGTTGAGCGTAACGGGAATCTGCCAGGTCGGTGTACTGTCCTTGGAAATCTGGAGCGTCTTATTGCGGACGGTGATGTTCAGACCCGGTTTGAGCTGATCGATGCCGATTTCCGCTTTGGTCAGTTCGGCATCGTAAATGCGCAGTTCATCGACCGTGCCCGCGAAGTCGCTCTTACCGAGAATATCGGAAGGAATGACGGTGGTGTTGTTCGTGGTCCAGGTGTTTGTGGCGACTTCTTCGCCGTTGACGTACAGCTTCAGGCCGTTTGTCTTCGACTGGGTCCAGGCCACGTGATACCACTGGCCGGCTTCAAAGCCGTAGGCAAAGGTGAGCACATCGGCGCTGCTGGTACCGACACGGAAACCGGAGTTTCGATCGTCGGCCATCTTGAGCGCGGTCGCAAATTTTTCTTCGCTGTCCTGCGTGATCAGGGATTTGCCGGTGATCGTATCGGCTTTGACCCAGTACGTAATTGTCCAGGGATCGCTGTTTCCAATTTCCGATTTCGTAAAGCTTAAGCCGCTTCCTGCATTCATGTGCAGGCCTTTGCCGGAATAGCCATCCACATAGGACAGACCGCTTTCGACAATCGGGGTTCCGTTGCGGTTTCCCCACAGGTCATTGGCACTGTTTTCAAAGGAATAGGCGGAATAGCGTTTGGATTCCTCGATGCCGCCGCGCGAAACGCTCAGGGTGATCGTCGCGGTCTTGGTCGGATCCTTGACGGAAGCTGCGGTAATGGTCACTGTACCGGTACCTGCTGCGGTGACCAGACCGTCTGCATTTACGGAAGCCACGCTGCTTTCCGAAGAAGACCAGGTAACGCGATGATCGGTCAGCGTATCCGGGGCTACGACGGCTTCCAGCTGCAGCGACTGGCCGATTTGCAGTGCAGTCGACTGCGGCGGGGTAATGGTTACGGAAGTCACAGTATCCGTGGCGTTTGCTTTTTTGACGATGTACTGCGCCGTCAGGGTGTCGATGCCTTCCTTGAAGGCGTCCATTTCCGATCCCATCGTATTGACTTTGGCTTCGCCAAGATAGGAATGCGCAGTCCCGGCGACGGTCGTCAGGGAATCGTAGAGCGACTGGATCGCGCCTTCGAGATCCGGTACTTCCTCAGCCATCTGGCGCAGCTTGTTGGCGTCGCGTACGCCTTCGGCCATGCGGGCCAGACGCAGCGAACGTTTGGACGCCGGGTTTTTTGCCTCTTTTTCATCCGGATAAATAAGGAAGCAGTCTCCCGGTTCAAAGGCGTTGTGGGTCGTGTCGCGCAGCGGATCGGCAACCCAGGCATCGTATGCCCAGCGCATGAAGCCGTCCGTGTTTTCGGAGGCGTTGATGACGCTCCAGTACGATTCTACCGGCGCGGAAAGCGAGAAGTTGCCCGGACTGTGCTCGGTGCAGGAGTAAAGCGCAGTGCGCAGGCCTTTGGCGTCGCGCTGGGCAACGAGATCCGCAAATTCCTTCGAATGGGCAGCTGCGGCATTGTCGCCGACGTTCAGTTCGGTCAGACGAAGCGCCATGGCGAACTTGCTGGCGTTGGTAAAGCCGTCCATCGAACCTGTCGTTTTGAAGGTGACGGTGTACTGGCCGTCGGAAATTTGCGTGCTGTCGATCAGATCAAAGGCGCTGGTGTTGAAGCCGCGCTCATCGATGCCGATATAAGCGTCGTTAAACCAGCCTTTCTGAACGAGATGGGCGCCCATTTTCTCGAGAAAATCGCCCCAGACTTCGTTGTAGCGTGCACTGCCGGCGGTGAAGGCTTCCTTCACAAGCGTGCCGTTGTCCCAGTACGTAAAGCTTCCGTGCCACGGAGCGATGGAGTAAAGCACAATCTTGTCTCCGATTCCCATGGATTTGCAGAAGGAAACCCACTTGTCGAAGGCGGTGAAATCGTAGGTAAACGTTCCGTCCGCATTTTTCGTCCACTTGACCATCGACGGATAGTGGATGTCGTTAGCGGAATACGTCTGACCGGACCAGGCTTCTTCAGAAATCGTCGCGGTAATGACATGACCGCCGATTTCCTTGTAAATTTCCATGCTGGAACGCAGCAGTTCGAGATGCTCGTCACTGAATGGCGTAACGCCGTAATATTCCGCGGAAGAATACGGATACTGCCAGAGTTCGATGTCAAAGGAATTTTTGAAGTCAGTCGCATCCGGCAGAACGGCGTCGCGTACCGCGACGGTGTAGGTGAATTCAATCGGATGTTCCAGTCCGTCGGCGGTGGCGCTGAGTTTACCGGTATAGGTTCCGGCTGCTGTGTCTTCTGGAATCGCAATTTCTACCCAGACCGGCTGGACGCGCGAAGCGGCCAGCGTAATGGGGGCATTGCCATTCAGGATGTCCGAAGATTCCGAACGGTTGGTGCCGTTATCGGCTGGAACGGGACGGGTAGTGCTGCCGTAGCCGAGGAAGGAACCATTATAGGCTTTGGTCGACTGGATGAAATCGAGCTTTACGTTTTCTTTGGCAATTTTGGCCGAACCGGTTCCGCTTAAGTCGGAAGCGGTAATGGACAGATTGGTGAGCGGCGCATTTTTCGAAACCAGAACGAGCTGGCTGACGGCCTTGTCGTTTTTCCAGGCGCTCAGCGTTTTGGAGAGCGTACCCATCGCCTTGACGGAATCGTACGTACTCTGGGTGTACTGATGGTTCGTATCGACAATGGAACCGGACAGTTCCGCCTGAGCCTCGGTTACGGTAAATGAGATGACCAGCGGCTGGGCAGCCGGCAGAGCGTCGGACGTTACCGAGACGGTGGCGGTTCCGGCTTTTTTCGCCTGAACCAGACCGGTGCTCGATACGCTCACAATTTCGCTGTCGCTTGAGGTGTACGTCAGATTGCCTGTCGTGGCATAGTCCGGTACAGCCGCGATCGACAGCTGCTGTTCGGCTCCGGCGTACAGGTCGTAATGCGTTTCTTCACTTGAAATCGAAGTGAGCGTATACGGCGCATGTTTAATGACCACGTTGGCGCAGTCGATCAGCGTATTGGAGGCGGAAGCGTTTTTCTCGCCCGTTGCGACGGCTTTGAACACATGCGCTTCTTCGCTGAGGCCGCTGAAAGTCGCGATCCGAGTGGAATTGATATTGGAGGCGTTATACAGATCGTAGACGCCCTGGGATTCTCCATCGATGAAGTATTCCACTTTGCCCATCGGATGGTTCTTGCCGGCATAGACAGCAATCTCGCTGCCGACAAAATCAACCTGATACCAGAGAGCGGACAGATTGGCCGCATCCGGTGTCTTTGACCAGGTATGGGCATCGCTGCCCGCTTCCCAGTTTCCGGAAGAGAAGGTGAACTTATTGGTCGTTCCTGTCGTCTTCCTGAAGGAAATGGTTTCTTCCACGAGCGACGCATCCGCCGGCATAACCGTGTCGGCATCACTCTGTGCAAGAACAGGGAAAGAGGAAGCGGCTGCGGAGGCCGTCATGGTCACGCTGAGAAGGACTGCAAGCAGATTCGTTCTTCTTTTCATAGTTTTCCTTTCTGCAGTGTCTTTATCTGTGCCCGAAATCCATCCGGTTTTCCTTGTGAAATGCGTCCAGTGCAAAACGTCTGTCGGTTTGAGACAGGCATTCGAATTTTTTTCGTCAGCAGGGGCCCGGTCCTGCGCAAAGAAGATCGCAAAAGAAAGACGGATCGACTCTAGATAAAGAAAAAATCATCTCGCCATCCATGAATTCCGGTGATGAAAATTAATGGAAAACGAAATGAAATCGTTCTCTTTTATTGTAAGAAATGGAAAGGATTGAGCAATAATCTTTCCGGTATCCGTTCGGTTATCCAAACAGGAATGATAAAAAGTGACATCGAATCCGAAAGCCATGCGAGAAAACCGGAAATACGGCCATTTCACAAAAAGAAAAGTCTGCCTGC
The DNA here is from genome assembly GCF_948576815.1 of uncultured Allobaculum sp. Classification (NCBI taxonomy): domain Bacteria; kingdom Bacillati; phylum Bacillota; class Erysipelotrichia; order Erysipelotrichales; family Erysipelotrichaceae; genus Allobaculum; species uncultured Allobaculum sp. Next base: position 12,894 of record NZ_CAPAEZ010000019.1, on the reverse strand, counting down.
AGGCAGACTGGTCGAATTCATCCGTTTTGTACAGGAAAAATGTATTCCATCAGTTCAAAAGGCAATGTGCCTTCTTTTTCGAGAAGAACTTCACTCGTACCTTTGGAACGAAAACCGGCGCGCTCGTACAGCGCTCTGGCCGGCGCATTGCCAACGATCAGATTGAGACGCGCGGATGCAAAACCCTCTTTTTGAAGCAGATTTAAAATCTGGCCCAGAAAGTCATCACCCAGCTTCTGGCCGCTAAAATCCGGGTCTATGCAGAAAAGATGAATGCAGTTGAAACGCGAGTCGGTCCATTCAAAGGCGTCCATGCCTTCCAGATACGGGCTGATGCGCGCAGCGCCCACAATGCGTTCTTTTTCGCAGAAGACGACCATTTCTTCCTGAACGATTGCCTCATGAAGCACCGATTCATCCGGATAGATCCCCCAGTTCCAGAGCGGATAGTTGATTCGCGTATTCAGGCGGTCGCAGACGTTCTGGAAAAAGCGGCAGAGCGTTTCCAGATCCGCCAGGCCGGCTTTCCGTAAAATTCGTTTTGAACAAGTACTGATTTCTGCCATAGGCTCTCTCCTTTTTGATCCCGTTCAGTATAGGCGAATGCTCTGGTGTCGCCCAGAACCTTTTTCAGGCAGCCAGACGAATGGATGAAAAAGCATGAGGATCATCAAAAAAGAATCCAAGGGATGTCGGAAAGCGCATTGGTCGATTTCCTTGTGCAAACGGTTTCGATCTTTCGCAAAGCATCCAAAACCGCAAAATCGAGCCTCTGGACAATTAAATCGTTGACCTATCAACAAAAGATGTCTACAGTACGGGCATGTCACATACGGATAAGATTCTTCAGTTTTTTAATGCGGTAGGCGCTCTGGAAAAGCAGATGAACCGGATTCGCCTGCTGTACATGCAGCAGGAAGGGCTTCGCGGCTCCGATCTCAATGTGCTGATCGCCCTGTATTCCAGCGAAGAAGGCCTGAACCCGGAAGGGCTGATCCAGATCACCCGAACCGACAAGGCCCAGATTTCCCGCGCTCTGCGCGAACTCTGCGCCGGCGGCTGGATTGAAAAGGAAGATACCAGCCAGTATCGCGCCCGCTACCGGCTGAGCCCCAAAGGCAAGGAGCGCATGGAATATCTCGCCCGAGAATGCGAGCACATCTTTGAAGGCGCCCACGCCTGCATTCAGATGGAGCAGTGGGAAGCGTTTTATCAGTTTTCCAATCAGCTCAGTGCCCGGCTTGAGGAAATGATTCAGGAAAAGAAACAGGCGCTGAACGCGCATGCCGACACGGAGCCTTCCCGCCGTACCGAAAAGGGAAAAACGAAAAACGCGTAAGCCTTTCAGTACAGGAAGGCATATCCAACACAAAAAAGAAAAGGAACACAGACTATGATTTGGATTGTTACCGACAGTGCTCAGGAATTAAAGGAAGAGGAACAGGAAGGCCTTCGCGTCGTTTCGCTTCCCATTTGCGTCAACGAAAAGCTGCTCGATCACCCGATTGAAAACGAGGACTTTTTCGCCCTTCTCGAAGAAGAGTCGAATGTACTCAGCACCAGTCAGCCCTCGCCGAGCGCTTTTGAAGCGGTGTTTGAAGAACTGACATCCAGAGGAGATGAAGTGATCGCTCTGCTGCTTTCTTCCTCGCTTTCCGGAACGTACAATTCCGCCAGACTGGCTCTGCTTGATCACGAAGCGTGGCAGGAAAACGTCCATCTGATCGATTCCGGACAGGCCTGCCTTTCGCAAAGCGTTCTCGTTGCCCGCGCGCTTGAACTGCGAAATGCGGGGAAAAGCGCGAAAGAGATTATTGAGACAATCGAGAAAGAGAAAAAGCAGGTACGTCTGTTTGCGATGCTTCCCACGCTGAAATATCTCAAGAAAGGCGGACGGATTTCGCCAGCCAAAGCGGCTCTGGCCGATCTTGCGGGCGTACGGGCTCTGGTGACGATTGACGAAAACGGAGAAATCACAGCCTGTGCCAAAACGCGAGGTACGAAAAAGGGAATTCGCCGCGTGGCCGAACTCGCCGCAGACTGCGGCATCGATGAGAATCGCCCGGTGTTTGTGGGCTATACCGGTCTGGATGAACAGCCGATGCGCGACCTGCAGAACGCTCTGCGTGAAGTCGTCGGACAGGAGATTCTTGCGCAGATGGCCGCAATTTCTCAGATGCTGAGCGTGCATGTCGGTCCCGGTGCCTGCGGGGTTGCCTTCCTGCCCAGAGAAGACTAGCTGCCGTCTTTCAAAACGTTATTTCTATTCGGGTGGAAATTTTCGGAATACATTTCCCGGATTATACGGATTAAATTTTGCGGATTAAATTAAATTCGATGGATTAAATATGGATTGTTTTTTCCGCCGTTCATGGAGCACGTCCGACGTGCTCTTTTTCTTTTGTATGGAACGGTTTTACGCGTCGACACGATGAGGCGGCTTACAGTTTGGAACGATGCGTTTAACCTTCGTTTTAGCCTCATAAAAATATTGTAGAAAAAGAAGGGACCTGTCTCAGGCCAAACCCAGTCGGAGAGCGTCGAATCGGACAGGCGCCCGCAAAGAAGAAAAAGCCTTGAGGCATGAGCCAGTCTTCAGCGACGCCGCCCTCCAAAGTCGATAAAATCAAGAAAGAGGTAAAGACATCCGTTTGGCAAGCCGAAAAAATCTGGCAAAAAACGCCGCATCTTTACAGCAGCGGTTCCAGAACAGGCTGTCCGGGTGTCGAAAAATGAATATGAATGACAATCAGTATATCCTGGCGATCGACCAGGGCACGACATCGACGCGCGCCATCCTGTTTGATCACGAACAGCACATGAAGGCCATGGCGCAGAAAGAATGCAAAGTGGAATATCCCCAGAGCGGATGGGTCGAACAGGACGCCATGGAAGTCTGGTACGACACGCTGGGCGTTCTGGCGGACGTACTGAACAAAGCGTCCGCAGATCCTTCGCGGATTCGCGGAATCGGCATTTCCAATCAGCGCGAAACGACGATTCTCTGGGATAAGCGTACAGGCCTGCCCATCTGCAAGGCCATCGTCTGGCAGTCCCGGCAAAGCGCGGGGATCTGCGATATATGGAAAGACGAAGGACTGGAACCGTTTGTCCGCCGCAAGACCGGCCTGCGCATTGACCCGTATTTTTCCGCATCCAAAATCGTCTGGATGCTCGATCATGTTCCGGGCGCCCGCAAAAAAGCGGAAGCCGGTGAAATTCTGTTTGGCACGATGGATACATGGCTCGTCTGGAATCTGACGGGCGGAAAAGTCCATGTGACCGATGCGACCAACGCGTCGCGAACGATGCTCTGCAACATCGAAACCGTCGAATGGGATGACGAACTTCTCGAGCGCTTCAATATTCCAAAAGCCATTTTGCCCAAAATCGTTTCCACGTCGCAGGTGTACGGATCGACTTCGCCGCACGTTCTCTTTGGACAGGAAGTCGACATCTGCTCGATCGTCGGCGACCAGCAGGCCGCGCTGTTCGGTCAGCTGTGTCTGGAAAAAGGCATGGCAAAAAACACGTATGGAACCGGCGGCTTCCTGTTAATGAACACCGGATCGGAAATCGTCCGTTCCCGCCATGGCCTGCTTTCCACGATCGCCTGGAAAATCGGCGATCAGGTCACGTATGCGCTGGAAGGCTCGATTTTTGTTTCCGGATCCATTCTCAAGTGGATGCGCGACAAGCTTCACCTCTTTTACTCCGTCAGTCAGACGGAAGAAATGGCGGTGCGTGCCGGCAGTACCGGCGGCGTCTACATAGTTCCGGCTTTTGTCGGTCTGGGCGCGCCAAGCTGGGACGAACGGGCACGGGCGGTCATTGTCGGTCTCACCTTTTCGACGGGAACGGATGAACTCGTCCGGGCGGCGCTCGAAAGCATGGCATTCCAGGTCAAGGACGTTCTGGATGCGATGGAAGCCGATTCGGGCATTCCCATTCAGATTCTGAAAGTGGACGGCGGCGCTGCCGCCAACAATTTCCTGCTGCAGAAGCAGGCGGATCTTTGCCGCATGGAAGTCGACCGCTTTGAAATCAATGAGCTGACGGCGCTTGGCGCCGCCTATCTGGCTGGTCTGGCGTGCGGCTTCTGGAACTGGGACGATCTGAATATTGAAGTCGAACGTTCGTTTGTTCCGCAGGATAACCAGAAGGAAATGGAGCGCGAATACTTACGCTGGCTTGAGGCGCTGCACACCTGCCGGACGTTCTGATCGCTCCGATCGAGCGGCAGAAAAAGCGTCTGCGGCGCGCAGAGTCGACCTTCTTTTCTGGTCCGTGTACGGACTGGGACGCTAAAGAAACCGTACATAAAGCGAATGAAAGAGAGAATTCATCTTTTTCGTATGGTAAGATTAGAAACAGATTTTTTGAGGAGGAGAAGATTATGCCCAAAAAACGACCATCGCGCCGAAAACCCGCGAAACCGTCAAAAGCCATGCGGGTTCTGGCATGGCTTGCCTCGCTTTTTCTGGCTGGCGGATTTGTCTATCTGATGTTCGAGGCATTCAGCCTGGACGTGTTCAGCACGATTCAGCTGAGCGTTCTTGGCGCCTTCCTGCTTCTTCTGCTTGTCGTTATTGTCTGGGGACTGTTCCGCCGGCGGACAAAGACCTGGGCGAAATCGCTTCTGGTCATTCTGTCGGTAGCGCTTGGCAGCGTATCGGTTCTTGGCGGCTGGTATATCCAGCAGACCGCGGACTTCTTTTCCATCATTGGTACGCGCCATACGGCGAACCATTCCGGAAAAGACGGTGACGATTCCGATTCGCAGACCAACGCCATTCTCGATGATGCGGCTGGCCTGGGCGAAAAAATGGCCGTAACGGTGACGACGTACTCGACCAAAGGCTACGATTTAAAAGATCCGGCTTCCCTGAGCGGAAAGCGGATCGGTACCGTTCCGACGCTGGATGAAGAAGGAACGAAAGCGGCGCTGGCCCAGCTCGAAAGCAAGGGCATGAAAGACGCCGAAATTCTTGAATTCGCCGATCAGTATCAGCTGGTTGACGCGCTTTACGCAGACAATGTCGTAGCGGTCGTTTTGCCGGAACAGTTCCATTCCTCGCTGCTCGACGCGGCCAACGACTACAACCGCTATGGCGCGCTGACGACGCTGACCAATACGGTGGATCAGTATCTGTACTACGAAGACATTCCGGAAGATATGAAAAACGAAGCGGATCCGGTTGCGGATATTACGCAGGATCCGTTTGTGGTCATGATTTCCGGTTCCGATAACTATGGAACGCTCATGTCCAAGTCCCGTACGGACGTGAACATGCTTGCGGTGGTCAATCCGAAAACGCACGAAGTGCTTCTCGTCTCCCTGCCGCGCGATTCCTACATGCCGTTTTCCTGCCGGAAAAACGAAACGGCGTGCGGCTATGCGGCCGGTCAGTACGACAAGCTGACCCATTCGGGCATTTACGGAATCGGCACAACCGAATCTACCATTGAAGATTTCCTCAATATTGAAATCAACTACACCGTACAGGTGAACTTCTCCTCGCTGATCAATGTGGTCGACGCAGTCGGCGGCATTGATATCACAGTCGAACCGGGTCTGGAAGTCGAACGCTTTTACGCCAACGGTACCGAAGGCGTGCACGAAGGCGTCAACCATCTCGACGGCGAGCGGGCTCTGGCGTTTGCCCGTGAGCGCCATGCCTATCTCGACGGCGACAACCAGCGCATCCGCAACCAGCAGCAGGTCATGAAGGCGCTCATGCGCTCCGTCATGTCCCCGTCGATGCTGGTGAACTATCCGAAAGTGCTGACCGCGCTTTCTACCGCGTTTACGACGAACATGCCGTCCAGCCAGATCCGCGATCTGATTCGCCTGGAAGTCAGCTCGTTCCCGTCCTGGAACATCCAGAGCTACGCCCTGACCGGCGCAAGCGATACGCAGATGTCGGCAGCGCTTGGCGCAGCGGCTTCCGTCACGCTCGTTTACGAAGAAGACGTCAATACCGCGCATTCCCTGATTGAAGACGTTCTGGAAGGCCGTGTGCCTCAGATTCCGGCAGAGAGCGAAGATTCCGAAGATTCCAAGCATGTACTCAACCAGACCAACCAGACCGAGCCGCCCATCGACCCGATTCTTCCGCCAGATTACGGCAACGAAAACGGCGGGGTTTACGTCGATCCGTCCCAGACGCCTTCCTACACGTATCCCGTTCAGGAAGAGCCCATCGATCCGGGTACGACAGAAGTCCCGATTGAACCGGCTCCGGCGGATCCGGGTACAGGCGAAGGCGGCGAAGGTGCCTTCAACGAAATTCCGAGTGGCGATCAGTAAATCGCAGACTTATCCATTGAAAACTCCATTTTTCCGCCTGGATCCGCAAAAAGATCCGGGCGGTTTGTTTTATGGAGTTAAACTAGACAAATTCTTTTGGGTTTTACAGAGGGCGGGCGCTAAAACCCAGCAGAGAGGCGGATATTCGTATAATAGGAATCAGCCGGAAGGAACTGTGACTGTACCGGCATACAGCTTCCTTTCCTATTCGGCCAAATGTCCAGTACATGGACAGGAGGTAATAATCATGTCTATTCGTCATATTGATTCTGTTGATACCTACAAGGAAATCGTAGGAAACCATCCCGAAGTACTCGTGGACTTCTTCGCGACCTGGTGCGGCCCCTGCAAAATGCTGCATCCTGTTCTCGAAAGCGTCTCTGAAAAACTCGAAGGCAAAGTTGTTGTAGCCCAGTGCGACATCGACAAGCAGCAGGAAATCGCGGCTGCCTTCAAAGTACAGTCCGTTCCAACGCTCGTCTTCTTCAAGGACAGCAAACCGGTTCTGGCTACTGCCGGCTACATGGATGAAAACGCACTGATGAAATTCATCCAGGCTGCTGAAGAAAAGTAAGCCCGGTTCGCAAAACGCAATAATCGAAAGCCTCGCGCTTAAAGAGACCAATCGTATCGGTCGGACCGATTCGATTCTGTCTCCTTTAACCCATTCATACATACGAAAGATAAAGCTGCTCATGGACCTGCACGCAGGCCAGGAGCAGCTTTGTTTTTTGAAAAACGAAAACGTACAGGCCATACGATCCGTAGAATCCGTATTGTCCGCACTGTACGGCGGATCGGAAATCGAGAGGCCGCATGCAGATTCGCGGCCCGCATTGGCAGGAAAAAGCCGTAAACCGCCGGGACCAGCCCAGAAAAAAAGCCAGACGCTCCGGGCGACGGATGCATCTGACAATATTTTCCAGAGGGAAAAATTCTGGATCAGGTAATGGTGGCCAGAGCCTGATGGATCAGGTCGACATAAAACATGTTGCCGTATTCGTAGCGCCAGCCTCCGTTGGCCGCAATGGCGATGGGGTTGGGGTAGGAGACGACTTTTCCTTCGGAATGAATCCGGGAAAATTCTTCGGCCAGTGCGCGGGTATGGACGCCGCCGTTGGCGGCGACAAAATCAAGGTAGCCGCTGCCAAAGTTGTACGCCTGAAAAACGGCATCCTGGTCTACACCGAGCTCGGCGGCTTTTTCGAGAAGGGTATGGTAGTAATGGACGCCCTGTTCGATCGAATCAACGGTCGAAAGGGAATTGGGCGGAAGGCCAAGGGACTCGCTGGACTGAAAGACATCTTCGGCAGACCAGTTGGATTCCACCGTAACAATCGCCTTCAGTTCGCGCAGATGGTCGCTGATGCCTTCGGCAGCCGCCTGGTGCTCGACTAAGGCAACAAGTTCCTGCTGCGTCTGGGGAATATCGCTTTGACGGGTGAGGATGAAGATGGAGCATCCGATGGAAAGCAGCAGAAGCAGCGCAGGGAAAATCAGAGCGCGCTTGCGCAGTCCGTGCGGACGGCCTGGAGGGGGCGGCGGTGTCTTTTTTCGGGGTTTCTTTTGTGCGGTCATCGTCTCTCTCCTTTCTTCTGTTCAAAAACCATACGTGCTGGATCAGTATGAGCCAAAATTATAGAGGAAAATTCACAAAATGATATGAAAACTCACAAAATTGTCCATTAAAGGAAAGCCGCTCGAAAGACCGGCCGTCCTGAAATCTTTCGGTTCTTGTCCGGTTCGATTCTCGCCTGAATTGCCGGATTTCTGTTCGTTTTTCTGCTCGAATAACCCGGATTCATTCCGACGGGATCCAGAGAAAATGGATACGCTGCAAAAGGGAAGAAAGCAGGAAAACTGCCTTCTCTAAAAAATGCAATGGTATGATTAACCAATAAGCAACAAGCAAAGGAGAGTCCTGTATGCGACTTGTCTCGAAAAAAACTGCCGGCATTCTTGGCTGCGTATTTCTGTTCCTGGCGTGTGCCCTGTCCATGGTTTCTCTGTTCTGGGGAATTCTCTGGATGCTCATTGTCTCCGCGATCTGTCTGGGGATCGGTCTGTGGTTTCTGAAAAAATCCATGTCCTGAATTCAGGATCTATACGACAGAACCTGGAAATCGCCTGACTCTTTTTTGTGTGAAAACAAACTGTAATTTGCGAGGAAAAAGCCCATGAAAATCTTTAAAAAGTACAGAACGCTCTGGATGATGGGAGTCATTGTCGTCCTGGCGATTTTGTTCATTACAAACTTTTCCTATGTTGTTTCCGGCATCGATATCCTGCTTCGATCGATTACTTCTCTGCTTGGCGGGGCTGCTCTGGCCTTCGTGCTGAATCTGATCATGTGCCCGGTCGAAGACCGGCTGAAAAAATCCGATAAGCCGTTTGTGAAGAATCATGCCAGAGCGCTGGCCATTCTGACTTCGTTTCTGGTGATGTTTCTGATCATCATCCTGATTCTGTCGATCATTATTCCAAACCTGATCAGCGCGCTGCGCATGCTGACAAGCGAAGCACCGGAGTATTTCAACGAAGTGGAAACGCTCCTGCAAAAGCTTCTGCACAACTACCCTTCGCTTCTCGAAAAGCTGAAAGCCAACCCGATTGACTGGGATCAGACGTTTGAAGTGATTGTCCGCTTTCTGACCAACGGAAGCGGCGGCTCCAATGTGATGGACAGCACGATGAACCTGGTGTCCTCCTTTGTCAGCTTTTTTGTGAATACGTTTGTAGTTGTGATTTTCGCCTCCTATGTTCTGGCGGAAAAGGAACGCTTTGTCAAAGGCTATTACACCTTTGTCGATCTCTACGTGTCCAAGCCAAAACGGACGCATCTGACCCGCGACCTGCGCATTGTCAATGACTCGTTCAAATCGTTCATTCTGGGCGAAATTATTGAAGCGGCTATTCTTTCGACGATGTGCATAGTCGGCATGCTGATTTTGCAGCTGCCGTATGCGACGATGATCGGCATTCTTGTCGGCGTTATCAACATGATCCCGATGGTCGGCGCCTTTATCGGCGGCGGCATCGGCGCGTTCATTATCTTTACCATTTCGCCGACCAAGTGTCTGATCTTCCTGATTTTCCTCTGCATCATTCAGCAGATCGAATCCAACGTCTTCTTCCCGCGTGTTATCGGAAATAAAGTCGGTCTGCCCGGCATTTACGTCATGATGACGATCGTCGTCGGCGGTACGCTTTTTGGCGTACTGGGCATGATCCTCGGCGTGCCTCTGATGGCTTCCGTCTATAAGATTGCCAAAATCGATCTGGCCGAACTCAAAGCCAGACGCGAACAGGAGCAGGAGCGCGAAAAGGAATCAAACGAAAAGGGGCAGAAAAACGCCAGCAAGAACGTTGTTCAGAAAATGCGTTCCGAAATGATGGAACTGCGCAAGTCGGTGGATGAAAATCCTCAAGCGCAGGTGGAAGTCGAACAGATGATTCGCGATGATGAAGATCTGCGCCGCCGTCTGGACGCGCTGCTTTGTGCCTACGACATGACCGATGAAGACATTCGTCCTTCCAGTCCGGCCAATCTCGAATCGCCGACAAAAGAAGAACGAGAAGACCTTCAAAAAAATGCCGAAGCCGCTTCGAAAGCGCTGAGTCAGGTTTCGGATTCTTCAGAAAAGCCCGCCGCATCGATAAAGCCATCCGAGCCGTCCAATCCGGTCAAAGAGCCGAATCCAGCGAAGGACGCCGATCCTGCCAAAGACCCGGAACCCGCGCAAAACGCGGCGACGGTTAAAAACGATTCTTCGTCCAAATAAATCTGGACTGAAAAATCCGGAGGAAAACCGAATGGGAAATAGAAATCTGCCCCTGTAAAAAATCGGTACGTTTCCTGCATACGAAACACATATACGGATATCCGGAGCACATATACGGAGAAGAAAAACGGAAATCGCATGAATTCTCCGATCTGAAATTTCGATAGAGCCATTGAAAAACCGTCTTGAGCAAAAGCCGGCTTCTCGATCTTTACGAGACGCTACACTGATGCTGGAGGCGGTTTTTTATGGCATTGATTCAAATTGAAAGTGAAGCCGAATTTGAAGACGTTCTGTCCAGAGACGGCATGGTTTTGATGGATTTTTACGGATCCTGGTGCGGTCCGTGTCAGATGTTTCATCCGGTTCTGGAAGAAGCGGATCAGCAGTTTTCGGATTCACTGACCATCGCGCAGGTCGACAGCGACCGGTTTGGCGATCTGTGCGATCAGTATGGTGCCGATTCTCTGCCCACACTCATCTTCTTTTATGACAAGAAGCCGGTTTTGAAAGCCAGAGGCTACCGTGATCTCGCCAGCCTTAAAGAGCTGCTGAAGATTGCCCGTAAGAAAGCCGGTCTCGATGTGGTTGAATAGAGCGCATAGCTCTGCGTGCTGTTCTTTTCATATTCCGTATTCCGCGATGCGGATGGGAGAAATTGAAGAGCGCCCTGTCCGCTTTGACATGCACTTTTGAGGACGCTTCGTACAATGGACGATAAACCGTTCAAAAAAGACAGGACTTCAGCACACAACCGGCAATCTGACGGTTTCTTTTTTCGGGAATACGATTCATTGTTAAGGATAGATTCCAATACAATACTGTTATTCGCCCGCAGGCATGGCGAGAAAAATGCAAACGAAAAGGAGGCCCACATGGACCAATCAGTAGAACAATCCGTAGAACAGGCGGTAGCCAGCCAGAAGGAACTGTTCAAAAGCGGCACAACGCTGGACTTGCTGTTTCGAGGAAAGCAGCTGAAGCGGCTGTACGACGAAATCCTCCTTCAGCAGAAGAACATCGAACAGGCGCTCTATGCGGATTTGGGGAAATCCGCAGATGAAAGCTGGATGAGCGAAATAGGCCTGGTTCTCGAAGCTATCCGCTATCAGATTCGCCATCTCTGTTCCGCTTCCCGGGTTCATCTCCACACGGTACCGCTTCATCAGATGCCCGCACTCTATGAAACGGTGCGCATTCCATACGGCACGGTCCTGATCATGGCTCCGTGGAACTATCCGTTTTATCTGGCCATGGTACCTCTGGCGGAAGCCATTGCAGCCGGCAACACAGTCGTTCTGAAAACCGGCCATGCGGCTACGGAAACATCCAGAGTCATTGCCGAGATCGTTCAAAATATTTACGATCCGGATTATGTAACCGTCTTTACGCAGGGCTGCGAAGAAATCGAAGCGCTGCTGGAAGAAGATTTTGACTATATCTTCTTTACAGGCGGCAAGAAGCTCGGATCCATGGTCATGGAAGCTGCATCGAAGCATCTCACGCCGCTGACACTTGAACTGGGCGGCAAATCACCGGCTGTTGTCGATGAGAGCGCCAACCTGGCCCTGGCTGCGCGCCGCATCGTCTTCGGAAAATTCCTGAATGCCGGCCAGACGTGTGTGGCTCCCGATTACGTTCTCGTACACGATTCGGTTCTCGAACCGTTCATGGCTGCACTGATGCATGAAATCCGTCGGCAGTATCCAAGTCCGGAACGCATCGGCAAGATCATTTCACCGGCGCATTATGAACGCCTGATCGGCTACATTCATCCCGAACAGGTCGCCATCGGCGGCCGTGCGAGCGGAACGACCCTTCAGATTGAGCCGACCGTCCTTCTGGATGTCGACTGGGACGACCCCGTTATGCAGGAAGAGATTTTCGGACCGATTCTTCCCGTGCTGACGTTCACGAATTTCCGTCAGATGATGCAGGAACTCGCGGATAAGCCGACGCCTCTTGCTTTCTATCTGTTTACCCGCAACCGTCTGCAGAAGCAGTACATGAAGTACGTTCAGCCCTTTGGCGGCGGCTGCATCAACGACACCATCATTCAGCTGGCTTCCGACAGCGTGCCGTTTGGCGGCATGGGAGCGAGCGGCATGGGACAGTATCACGGCAAATGGGGCTATGAAACGTTCTCCCATATTAAGAGCGTCGCCGTAAAGCCGGATGTGAAAATTCTCGATCTGCCGCTGCGCTATAACGACCGCAAGCCCTGGATGGCTTCGCTGATTCGAAAAGTGCTTCGCTAGAGCCGGATTCATGCCTTGAAACGTCCTGGAAATGCCCTGAATTCAAGCGGGCAAATGACTCTAATACCGCCTTTTGTCTATTCATAATAAAAAAGAACAAGGGAGGTATTTCCGATGATTCAGCAAGTTACAAGTACTGAAGATTTCAGTGACATTATTAACAGCAATCAAAAAGTGCTGATGGAGTTTTACGCCAGCTGGTGCCCCCACTGCAAAGCTTTCTATCCAACGCTCGATGCCGCCAGCAAGCCCCTCAATGAGGAAGGCATCGCCGTTGCCCGGACCGAAATTGATACGTTTGAACAGATCGCTTCGGCTTATGGAATTGAATCCATCCCGACACTGACGTTCTTCGTCAACGGTGAACTCGTTGCCGAATCCGCCGGCAGCCGTGACGAGCAGGGAATTTTTGAATTCGTTCGCTCGGCTCTCGCTCAGCAGTAAACCTGCGCCGCAATCGACCAAAAATAAAAAACGGCCCGCAGCTGGGAGGCTGCTGAAAAAGTCCCGTTTTTTGAAGTATAAAATCCGTGAAATAAAATTA
>NZ_CAPAEZ010000018.1:0-35894 GCF_948576815.1 uncultured Allobaculum sp. | reverse complement strand
TTTTCCTTCCGGATGTACTCGTAAGGGATACCAGCAGCATCAAGCAGCTGCCGCATGTCGGGCATTTGACGAATACCTCTCTTACTCCCTCGGTTGCCGCTGGGGGAGTTTTCTTTTCTTCCATGCGCTTCGCAACCATTTTGGCCAATTTAACCATCTGGTCCGCGTCCAACCGCACGGTAATTACTGGCCCCTTGACTCCGGTCGAGGGGTTTTTGTTTTCGTTTGTCATGCGTGTCTCCTTTCTGTTGCCTCTTGGCGAATGGCTTTCTATCTGCTTTTCGTAAGCAACCCAACCAGGATGCCCAGAATCACGAGTCCGTGAATCAGAGCAGTTACCTCAAGCCTTCGAATCTGCCTTTCGAGGGCTTTTTCTTTTTCTTCGCTCATGATGTCTCCTTTCTGATTACGGTTTAACCGTAATTTTTGACCAAAAAATTAATGTCGTTGTATCCAACACCGTACAGAGACTCAATTCTCTTGATAATCGGAACATCCGGAAAACTCAACCCGCGCTCGTAATTCGAGAGAGTTTCCTTGCTAATGCCCAGCTTTGTCGCAGCCGTTTCCTGGGAAAGTCCTACGTTTACGCGACACGCCTTGAGCGTCAGTCTTTGGGTCATCTCTATCACTCCTTTCATGGGCCCATAATATTATGGTTTTTCCGTTACGTCAACGGTTAAACCGTATTTTCTTACGATATTACCGGTTTTTTCTACTTTTTTTGTCGAAATAATTCCGGTTTTCTCATATTATATAATCAGTAAGGGAGGGACGACGATGACAAGCCTAGGAAACAAAGAGATTATGGCCAAGAATATCCAACGTTATATGCGCGCGAACGGTCTATCGCGCAAAGAATTAGCTCAAAAATTAAACGTTCCGTATACCACCATCACGGATTGGATAAAAGGGAATACATATCCTCGGATAGACAAAATCGAAGCAATGGCCAACTTTTTTGGCACAGATAAGGCCCATCTGGTAGAGGACCCGGTCACTTATCCCCAAGCCGAAATAGAACCCACTCCTAAATCAGCCCGCTCGGCCCTGCCTCCTGGCACCATCCCGGTTCCTGATCTGTCCGGATTGAAGAGAATCCCGGTTCTGGGGACCAGCGCCTGCGGATCCCCGATAGAAGCGATCAGGGAGTGGGACTATATCGAAGTCGAAAAGGCCACCGGCGCAGACTTTGCACTGATAGCCGAAGGCAAGAGCATGACAGGATGCGGCATCATGGATGGCTCGATGGTCCTTTTCCGGGAGACATCCATGGTGGACAATGGGCAGATAGCTGCTGTGACCGTGGAAAACGCGACAACCATCAAACGCTTCTACCAGTATCCCGGCCTAGTGATTCTCAAAGCCTGCAACCCGGATTTTGAGGATCAGGAGTACACAGGGGATGAACTGGAGAACATCCACATCTTCGGGAAGGCAGTCGCCTGTCTGACCGGGCTATAACAAAAAAGGGGACCCCGCAGGGTCCCTTGTTTGTTATCTGACTTTGAAAATGACTGAATCGCCGCCAATCGCAACCGGAGTGACTTTCAGATCCAGCTCACCGTCTGCATCCGCCATGTAAACCAGCTGCCCGGACAGCTTGTCACCGGGGGCGATATCGCCATCCATCTGTCCGTCGGTTCCAACAGGGAATTTATAATCCTGTTTCCTTCCATCACCATTTTTCAGTTCAAACGATACCATAGACGAAATCTTGAGTTCTTCGTCGGAATCGTTGGCAATTGTCATGTCGATAACGACATACTTCTTTCCTTCTTCAAGATTGGCCGCTGTGTTGACCATATCATCAACCTGGTCTACGGTTTCCGCCGAATTGATGGTGATGGCTGCCCCGTCTACTGTTACGGTTTCGCCAACTCCGGGTTTTTCTTTCGGCTTTGTCTCTTCTGCTTTAGCCTCTTCCACCGGAGCGTCTTCCTTCGCGGAAGCATCCCCTTCGCCGTCGCTTGTGGATCCGCAACCCGCAATCATGAGCGCTGCCAATCCGGCTGCAAGTAATTTTTTGTACTCCATAATAAATCTCCTTTTCATAGCCAAAGTGTAAGCCATACTATTTTGACTGTAAAGGGTTTCATCCCCAACAAGCGAAAAGCGCCAAGACTTAAATCCTGACGCTTTAGGGAACTCCTTCTACGTTGGCAGACGAGCTAAATTGATTATACCATGCTATAATCGGTTCATATAAAGCTGGGCCCTTGATGGACTCCACTGGGTGCCGGTCTAACGCAGGATAGACGTGACGATGATGCCTGCCACACGATATGCTCCCGCTGTCCCATCGTCAGGAGGATGGCGAAAGGAAACCTCGGGTGTACAACCGGGGTTTTTGTTTTATAATCCAGACAGGAACGTCGGCAAGTCTACGGACCCCGGACGCGCAGAAGCCTCTCCTGCCTGTGTGACGCGGGAGGCTTTTGTGATTGTTTAAGCTGCAAAGTTGTAAAAAGTGCCGGTTTTTAACACCTTGCCGGACGAAGTTATCAAAAATGACAGTTTTTTGCGAAAGTCATCTGAACGTTCGCAAAAGCTGTGATGATGTATCATGAATTTGCCGGAAATGTGTGAGACCGGTCTCTCGTTTCCCCCGGATGGGTTCCTGGGGGATTTTTTTGTGCTGGAGAAAAGAAAAGGCCGGATTAAATCCGGCACATTAACGCTATCTCTTTGATTCATCGACCAGTTCCTTTTTGAACTGGTACAACTCATTCAACAACTCCGGATGACGATCCAGCAGGTACAGGATCCTGCTGGCGGCTCCTTTGATTGGGTTGGCCCCCTGTTCCCATTTTTCAATGGTTTTTTCGCTTAGCCCCAGCATCTTTGCCATCATTCTCTGTGAAAGTCCCAGTTTCTGTCGAAGAGCTTTCGCGAAGTCGTTCGTTGTTATCACTTCTGTGTTCGTGAATTCATTTTTACAAACAGGCATTTTCTTCACGGAATTCATTGTTCTGTGCTCCTGGTTTTCTGTTTCTTTGCAATGTTGATGGTCACTGTCTCGTCCTCATCAACCAGGGAAGCGTTGATGAACACTGGCGCAATCCAGTTGACAACCAGCCTGCGGTCTTCTGTGTTCCGTTTTCCGCGCCAATAGTGGTGCCAGTGTCCACTGCGCATGTGAGGGGATTTCTGGCTTTTGGATCCGTGGTGTGTGCCAGACGATTCGCTGGTTCCAGCCTTTTGCTTCCGGCCCATGATGCGGATCCGCTCGCCAGTCTCTGCTCCGACATCCATCTTCTTGACTTCTGCCATCCGGTCCTTTATCTCAGGCTTTCCGGAGGCTTCGGATTTCGGTTCTTTTCGGATGCGCTCCTGGACGGGGTCTGCCTTTATTTCTGCGTTTTCGGCACAGATATAAAGAACGAGTTGGAGGATCTTCTTTGCGGTTTCCTCGTTCTTTTTTGCGATTCGATCATCGGCGCTTGCTTTTTCCAGGCCTTCAACAATTCTGACCTTTCCATTGGTCATTGTTGTTTGCGTTGGCCAGATCCGGGGGATGATGGATTGTTTCACGGTTATTCCATCTGCCAACAGCAATCTGTTTACTTCAATCGGCGCTTCTACGCCCATCGGATTTTTCAAAGTGTGTCCATAAAAAGCAAGGATGTCCGTCCTGGTTTTCGTGTCGTGGTCTCTAATCACAAAGACTCCATCGAGATCTATAATTCCTGCGGTTTCAATGTAGATGCATGGATAGGGCAGAGATTTCAGGACCTCCACAGGCATGGTCATCGACTCTTTTGTTTCCGTCAGCAGCTTCGCAAAGTCCGGATCAAACCGATAAACCTGTTTCCACTGCCTCCACGTTGCCAGAACTGGCACAGCCTGGATTGTGCTCATCTGCCGGATGAAATCGACTGTCACCTTATCCGGATCGATCGAAATGTTTGATGGAAGATGGATTTTGTCCTGGATGACACCGAGTGGCACCCAGCAAGAAGATGGCCATTCTTCTTCGCTTGATTCGCGATAGAAATCTACCATTTCGAAGATGCGAGGGTTGCCCCGCTTGAGCTGTCTGCAATACTCAAGCGGCCAGCAATCCGATTTTTTCTTTCTCTTTGCCATCAGGAAACGAAGTCCTTAGTTTCTACTCCGTAGTCCTGGGCGAGGACTTCGTCCCAGTACTCGTCTTCGTCCATGGAAGTCGGGACTTCAATGGTTCCTGCAGACAGCCGCCATTCACCGCCTGCGTTTTTGCGGTATCTGGCCTTTTCCTGCTCGGATCTGTGTTCCCACAGGTCCTGACCGTACTCCAGGGCTTCGTCTTCACTGGAGAAGAATGTCAGGTCCTCTGTCCCTGGATAGCAGTTCTGAACGAACCAGACCCGCTTCGTTTCCAGGCTTTCGGTAACGAGGATGTACGCGAACATCCTTGTCACGTAATCAGAGGCCTTCCTCTCTCCCTTGATCCAGTAATGCACGGCCCGCTCCTTCAAGCCAAATTCGGCTGCGAAACGGTAACCGGTCATCCCTGTCGTTTCAATCAGCGCCTGGATGCTGTTGTTGGCAGCCGCCCAGATCAGCTCACTGATTTTGTCGGCTGTTGTTTCAACAGAGACATCCAGATCCAGCGGGTTTTCCTTGATGATTTCCTCTTTGTCCATCCCGGAACAGTCTTCCAGGACGGACAACCACTTCTTGTAAGTGATCATTTTATTCATCTCCTTCCAGCCATTCGAAGTAGTGAGGGGGAAGATACACACACCAGGGATCCTGAAGCCCGCGGTACCAATCCCGTCTGTTTGCGACATATCCCTCGGGGATCGTGGCGATAACCACATTCTCAGAGCGCGGATGTTCGGAAACCAATTCGTGGTAAACCGCTATGTTCTGAGGCAGTGGCGTTTCCCTTGTTAGGTAATCCACCAGATCCCAGGCACCATCATCTACTGCTCTGGTCAGAATTTCGTAATACTCGTTCTTACTGAATTTCATTTTCTTTCTCCTTCTTGCTTATCCAGCAGCTGCATCAGCTGATGGTTTCTTTCAATCAATGCCCTTCTTACTTCCAGTCCCTGATTTGTCTGCTGCAGGAACCGGATTTCTGCCCGGTTCTCTCTGATTTCGTTTCTGATTTCCAGTTCTACCATGCTTACCACCTCAGCCAATCGATGTCGTGTTGCCAGTAGGTGTCACCGAAGTGACCCATTCTCCATGTCAGCTGGTTCGCCTGTTCCTTCGCCAGTTCAGCAAGGGAATCAAACGTATCTTCATTTTCGAAGTAGAAGTCTTCGAACTCAGACTTCCAAGTATAAGTTTTGAAGTATTTGCGGTTCAGTTTGACTGCTTCCGCATTTCCAATTTCTTCGTGGTTGTAAACCGGGAGAACCTGCCAGTCTTTGAGATAGACCAGCTTGTTGTTTCCGACCGGCATCACAAATCCGTCTTTGAAGCGACGAACGTTGCCGGTGATGATTGTGATCTCATCCGGGTTTTTATGTGCGGATCCGTCGAACTGGAACCGCTTGTTCGATTTGTTCTCTACCTTCCCGAAAAATTCCTCCATTGTCATCTTGTGTCCTCCTCTTTACACTCTTATCTTACTGCACTATGTTCAGTAAGTCAACAAAATAATGCACAATGTTCAATAAAACCTCAGATTTCTCTGAGGTCGATTCCGGAATTTCTGCTTGCAATGAAGAAGACCGCGGTGTATCTTTGAATTCGGCAAAAGTTCGAATATCGTTCGAAATGGTGCCCCATTTGTTGCACATCCGAACGGGTCAGTGTCTTCACTGGCCCGTTTTTGAGGTTTAGGGCAATAATGATGCGCCCTTTTTTGCTGTTTGGATCCGTGTCGTCGTCGTAAACAAACACGGAATTGACCAGGGCATTGATGACCGCCCTGCGGAATTCGAAGTCCTTGATGTCCCCCTGCCGGAACTTCGTGAGCCAATAGACGATGTGGTCCACAGTGAACTCCGGTTTTTTCAGCTTCTCCCGGACGATCTTGTCTTCCAGGTCCGTCTGTCGGTTCTCCAGCTCCATCAGCCTGTCTTTGGTTTTTGGCGTGAAGATGCCCTGCTCGATGGCTTCAAGGATGTTCTCCACCTTCGCGGACACTTGCTTGTATTCGGCCTGCAGTGCCATCAGAAGCGATTTGTCCGCTGCCTCTTCTTCCAGCAGGGCAAACTCTTTTTCCGCGATAAGCTGGATATTTTCGTCTGTCAGGACCTCTCTGCAGATATAGCCGACCACAAAGTCTTCCAGATCTTCCTTTCGCTCTGTGTGAAGCTGGCAGGCTTGAGGGTCTTTCTTTCTGGCTGCACATTTATAGTAGCGGTAGACCTCGCCGGTGCTTGAGCGACCGGATTCTCCAACCAGAGGGGATCCGCATTCTCCGCAGAATGCCTTCCCGTTTAACAGATATTCGTTTTCTTCTTTCATGGCCTTCCTCGCTCTCCGGTTTCTTTTCACCTGGTGCTGCACCTTGTCGAACAGCTCCTCGCTGATGATGGCTGGCATGCCGCCTTCGATTCGTTTATCACCGTATATATAGATACCCTTGTACCGTTCGTTGGACAGGATGGTGTGCAGGGCGTTGACCTTGAATTGTCCACCCCGGCTTGTCCGGTATCCGTTGCGGTTGAGGGTATCGCAGATCTTCGTTTTTCCATAACCCTCTGAGTAAAGTTGATAGATCAGGTTTACCACTTTTGCCGGCAGCGGATCCAGGACGATTTCACCGTTTTCTGATTTGTAACCGTAGGGCAGCGGCCCGTTGGATTTGCAGCGCAGCGCATTCTCTTCCAGCCCCCGCTTTGTCGATCGGGCAAGGTTCTCGCTGTAATATTGAGCGAATCCTTCCATGATCGATTCCATCAATCCTGACTCCGGAGAGTCATCCAGCGGCAGGGTGACAGCAACGATCCGCACCCCATTCCTTTTGAGGCGTGTCTTATAAGTTGCTGTATCATACTTGTTGCGGCTGAAACGGTCGTGAGAGTAAATCAGGAGCGTATCAAAGCCGCCCTTTGCACTGTCCTGAATCATCTGCTGGAAAGCAGGACGCTGGTCCGTGCGGCCGCTGATCGCGCTGTCGGTGTACTCCTTAACGATTGAGTAGCCATTTTCTTCTGCGTACTTCCTGCAGATCCGCAGCTGTGCATCGATACTTTCTTCCCGCTGGTTGCTGGAAGAGTAACGGGCATAGATGGCTGCTGTTTTTGTTTTGTCCATTTGTCCATCCTTTCGTTGGATGGTACAATCTGACTGGATCAACAGTTGGATGTACCATCCATCTTCCCCCGTCATTTGGCGGGGGACTTTTTTATGTATAAATCGTATCACAGGCAATCAACCCACCTTGGGATTCATCTGCCTCAAACAATCACCATTTGTGGCACAAAAAAAACACCCCGGGAAGAAAACCCGGGGTTGTTTTGTTAGTCCGATGCCAGGAGCCTAGCTCCCATGATTTGCAGGATGGACACTTGTATAGCCGGCTTCACCATCCGCATTCGGGCTGTTTACATTTTAACATTTTGTCTAGTGACTGGACAAGAGTTTGTCTAGTGGTGTCTACTTCCCCTGATACATGACCTTGATGCCATATGCCGTTGCCGCAGAGTGCTCAATGCGGCAGCCGCGCTTGTCCTGCCAGCCCTCGCAGAAGTAGACCAGGTCACACTTGGCCATCTCTTCCAGGCTCTTGCCCAGGTGCAGCAGAGCGATGTGGTCAGGATCCATCAGGCCAAATTCGTTGTCGAAGCTCGGGAAGATGGTGTCCAACACCTCGTACCCCAGGGCTTCCAGCTCCGCTTTCGCTGCATCACGGATTTTCAGCATTTCGTCTTTTGTGAGGCCGCCCATCGGCTGGCTGATCATTGCTTTTTTCATGTTGTATTACCTCCTACTTAAACGTCGCCCAAGGGTCTACACCCCGGGTCTCAGAACCCGAAACAGCCACGCAGCCAACACCGCCGCCTGCACGATGGTACTTGACCCATCTGTGCCCGCCATAGGCGCACTTGGCAAAATATTTGACGGATTGTCCTGCATTGTACTGGACACCAGAGATGACCTTTCCTGTGGGACCGTCCTCGTGGATTCGGATGTTATTGCGGGTGAAGGTGGCAGTTCCGTTTTCGGCTGTCCATTTGATACTTCCGGAACTCCCGGTCTTGACCTGAGACGCCTTTTTCCATGCCATCCCGTTGCCGTTTTTGATGGTAACGCCATCCACCACGCAAGCCTTATCGGCGCTGATGGAATTGTGCAGGCAGAATACGCCGTACCGGTTCGGTCCATCGTAGGGTCTGGAGTACTTGCCTTTGGCGACTTCAAAGTGGCAATGATTTCCAGTCGCTCGGCCAGCGGTACCCTCGTCGCCGAATTCCTCCCACTGGGCAAAGACGTGTCCCTTGTTGGCCAGCGCCAGAATATCCCCGATGTAGTTGTCGTGAATGAACATGAGTGTCGCGTAATCAATGCTGCCATCCGCGAACATTACTTTGTTCACGGATTCGAAGAAAATCGCGTTGCCGTTGGCAGCGGAGTCATGCCATTTGTAGCGCATGGAACAGGGGGCAAAAGTAGGCTCAATGCCTGTATCTTTGCCGGCGATGTCCAAAGCGTTGACGCCCTGGTGGGAATAGGGGCCGTTATTGCCCTGGGTGATGTTCATCACCTTCATGGGGAATCTGAGCAGTTCATAGCTCTTTCCGTCTTTGGTTTTTGTGAGTGCCATTGTGTTATTCTCCTTTTCCGTTTTTCAGTAGTTCGATATAGGGATTCACCACCGGGACATCATCCCGGACAGGCAGGGTATCCACTTCCCGTTTCCAGCTTTCACCGGTGCCGTTCCCGCCTTTTGAGCGGTAGACTTCATAGGCCTCCAGGTACTCCTGTTTTTCATGGCTGGTGATAAATCCTCGGATCATGTACGTTGCGTGGTATCTCTGGAGGAGATACCGCATGAGGGCTTTGACTCCCTCAGAGTTCTGGTCGGTGGCTGTCATCACCTCTTTCAGGGCTTCAGAAAGGTTCATGATCACGTCATCGTGAGCCTTGAGTTTTTCTGTGTTGGCCAGCACCTGGTCCAGCTGCCGCTGGGTCTGCTTTGCCTTTTCCTCCCTGTCCTTGTCCTGCCTGTTGAGGTGCCACATGACAACGCCAAAAAGGCCCGCCACAATGGCGGACCCGCAGGCGCTGATGATCTCAGTCAGCGTGTCCATCGCTCAGGCCCTCCAGCGTGCGGGTGAGCAGCTGGTGCAGGCCTGTGCTGGCCAGTCCAGTAAGCATTCCGGCACCCAGTCCGTCCCACGTAAAGCCCTGTGCCAGGCAGGTGATGACGGCGCCCAGAGCGCACATGATGGCCGGGATGTACTTGTTGACGGCTTCCTCGGGGACAAAGTTTTTGACGCAGTAGCCTACGCAA
The DNA here is from genome assembly GCF_948576815.1 of uncultured Allobaculum sp. NCBI lineage: Bacteria > Bacillati > Bacillota > Erysipelotrichia > Erysipelotrichales > Erysipelotrichaceae > Allobaculum > uncultured Allobaculum sp. Next base: position 26,491 of record NZ_CAPAEZ010000018.1, on the reverse strand, counting down.
AGGCAAATGATGAGAGTCGTAGGTACGAGAGCTTGTCCAAAGATTTCCATAAGATATTCCCTTTCCAGCTGCCCTTAGTCAGCAGCCTTTTCCCATGCATCCGGCAGTTCAGCCGGGGAGTGAGAGACGTTGTCCCTCTTGCAGATGTATCGCTCACCGTCAAAGGTGACCTTGTCGCCTGCCATGTAAGCGTCATGGGCACCAGTTGGCTGCTTATAGGGCGGCCATTCAATCGCCGGGTTTGCGATGACAGCGTACAGAGACGGCGTCTTGCCCGGTTCCCAGTCCTCCTGCGACTTGTGGTCCTGCAGGACTTTGACAAATCCGCCGTCACCAAACCGCAGGCGCTGTCCGGTTTTGTAATCAACGCCGGGTTCCCATGCGTCATACAGCGGAGCCATGGTCAGCGCAGTATCGTCATCAACGCCTGCCAACAGTGCATCCCGGCTGACTTCGGCCAGTTTGGCTTCCGCTTCGGCTTTGGCAGCTGCTTCCTGCTCCTGCTTGAGGTGTGCCTTGTACTGAGCTTCATCAAAGACAAGATGATTGACACCAGTGTTGTCCGGCTCCAGTTTGTAGCCGGAAATTTTTTCCGGATAAAGCGGGCCGGTCACCTCTGTATCCACCTGCACGTCGGCGGTGGAGCACGTGGAAAAAGCGGTGACTGCTCCATCACCGCTGATTTGGACATAGATTTTCATAAGATACCTCCATGAAATATGAAGAAGTTTTGAAAAAGTGGCTGGCAGACCAGCGGACTTACCAGAAGTATTCCACCTACACCTGTTATGCAAACATCGTGGAAAATCACCTGCTGCCGCACCTTGGTCAGCTGGAAGAGGTCACCACAGACATCGTGCAGGACTTTGCTCTCCGGCTCCGGGAATGTGGCAAACACGGTACAAAACGAATGGAATCACACGACAAACACTGGCGGAAATGGACTTCATAACAACGTACAACCCTATCAAGTCATCTATGCGTGGCGCCGGACCGGTTAAGCGGTTCTCCGCCACATGTACACCGTCTGATAAGGCTGAATCAGTTTGATGTTTGCGTCTCTTTCGGATGCGGTCCAACCACCGCTTTCCTTTCTCACGATGCACCTGTCGGCGTAGTTCGGGGAGTTTGCTGCAAAACCAGCACTTTGTGGATTGGCCAGATTTATCTGATCAGATGTGTACCGACCCCCGGCACTTCCGGCCGCAAAAGTCATACTTGTAGAACCGTCACTCCCAGTCCCCTGTCCAATCAGGACGCGGCCCTGGGAGAACTGGACCCAGGTGCCGCCCATGTTTGTAGATGGGTTCACGTTATCGTACGTGATTTTAACAGAACCGACCGGGTACCCTCGGTTGTCGGGCGTTAGATTTCCCATCGTCTGATTTGCTCCCGTTGGTGCATCTGTCTGACACTTGCCTTCAGCTTCTACTTCACACAGTGATTCAATTGTGAAAAAGCCAGAAGAATAGACCCATGGTAGATACAGCCATATCTCACAGGAGGATGCAGAAAGCGCAATGACCTTGACCTGAATCCCTGCGTTATAGGTTCCGACAACATTGTAAGAGGCGCCAAAAGCATTGGTCGTTGAATGCGATGATTGCCATGCGTCTTTGACAAAAATTTCAACTTCTGTCTGCTGGTTTGCGCGGGCATTCCATCCGTCTCCGGTATACACACGAACAAAAGCACTGTCGGAATCTCTGGAATTTTTAAGTGTACAAACTTTAAGCCACTGGGGTGTGTTTGTTGCAGCGACGAATTTTTTCGCCGTATATCTGACACTGCCTGACACAAAAGGAAGCCCAGTTTCAAACGTTCCGTTGTTACTGGACAACATCCCAATCGCAAGACTCTTACCCCCAGCCCCCAGATTCATCAGCGTAAATGTCGGCCCGACTTCCTTCTCCACCACAACAGAGGTGAAATAGTCCTGAGCCACAAACCGCACCTTCGTTGTTGCGTCCACACCAAAAACAGCCCCAGAAGTGACGGAGCCTGATTTTGAGTAGTCGGTGGACATGCGGACGATGTCGGTCCATGTTGAGCCGTTGAGATACTGGATGTAAAACGCTTTGTCGTTTTTCGAACCTACAGAAGATATGGAGTAGTTGTACGTACAGGTTCCAGTCGTTGCTTCATCGCTTGTCCTTGCAACATTTGATACCGAAATCTGCGGCGGGCTGTAGGCTACCACCGTGACGTTGGTCGTCTTCGTCGCTGTCCTGCCCCTGGAATCGGTGACGGTGGTCTTGACCGCAATCGTGCCAGAACCGGAAATGGCGGCGGAGGTGCAGGGGCTGCCCGTGTAGGACCTACCCTCAATGACGGTCTTGTAGGCCGTGATCGTGCTGCCCTGAGCTCCTGCGGCTGTGGTCGTGACCTTGAGTGTGGACTTTGACTGTACAAAGGCACCGAACTTTGACGCAATGTTGGCCGTTGCTTCGGCAACGACATGTCCGGAAATCGTTGGCACAACAGATGTCGGCACCGTCAGCGTGATGTTGATGGTCTTCGTGCCAATAATCGTGCTGCCGTTTTTGGTCTGGACTGTGATGGTACCGACACCCGATGTGGATGTCTTGATCTGCTGAGCCAGAGATACAGGAGGTGTCCAGCTGCAGGATGTGCCTGCGTTGCTGTTGATCGTGCCGGTCGCGTTGCCAAAGCGGTATGTGACGTTGTGAGTGAAGCTGGACGACGCCCGGGGCAGGTTGATGGTGACCGCACTGCCCATCGCCACAGAGGACGATGACAGGGTCGGGGTCGTTGCCCGGGGGATTGTCGGGATTTCGCCGTCGATGTTGAATGCTGTCCATCCAACAGTCGGAACATTGTGACTGGCAAGAGGGACGTTGAATCTCCACCAGCCGCAGACTTGACCAGAAGGCCACGTGCCGTCCGCATTGTGCGTGACCTCAGAGTGCCGGTCCGTACAGTCAACGACTGTGGTTCCGCCACCGCCAACTGACACGTTTCGCTCTTCCGCAAATTTTGTGCCATTGAAGTCACCGACACCGGTCTGGACAGCTGAATACGTAAAACTGTAGTAGCCATTAAGCGATGCGATCCGCTGCCCCATCATTGAGGTTTTTGTCTTGTTGTTTTCGATGTCCTGACAGAAGTCCCACTGGACATCTATCCGGTAATAGCCGTTGTTCCAGACGGTCCGCCATCTGGCGCCGGCCCATGGACCGTAAGCCATCAGTCATCCTCCTTTCCACGAAAAAAGGCGCCCATGTCAGGACACCTTCTTCAGGTCCAACGAGCCGTTCGCTCTGGGGACCCATCCAAAATAGCCGATTCTCAAACTGTGAGTGATTCTCGCATCGGTGATGGTCAGCTCACTGTTTGACAAGTAAGCCACTTCCTGACCGGACTGTGCAAAGGAAATCCGGTCGTTTTTGATGGTCAGGATGATGGGGTTCTGCACCTGACCCAGGATGATGTTTCCATCGACAAACCGGATGTACTTTGACCAGTTTTGAAACTCTGAGTCGATGCTTGCCTGATTGGCATTGACCACGCTGACCAGCTTGTTGAAGTCCATCTGCCAGCCTTCCGCTGTCTGAGTAAATGCGGTGCTCACCTCCTGAATCAGCCTGTTGGTTTCATCCTTGGTGAAATACTGCTCAGTGACCGTCTGCTGGATTTGCTCCTGAGACTGCAGGATTTGAGTGGACAGACGCTGTTCCAGGGCCGTTGCGTTGGCGATGGTTTTGTCTTCGAGGTCCTTGAGTTCGCCAGAGAAATCTTCAAGCTGGACACTTGCTCTCGCTAGAGTCGCCATTATCCTGCCCCCTCTGTCAGCACCACCGTTTCGTCAATCTCAGGAGCCGGGGTGTAGGGATAGTCTTCGTCTCCGTATGTGATCATGATATTCCGGATGTAGAGGTCTGCGTCTATGTCTCGGAGATAGGCGGGGTAGAACCACATCCGTGTTGCCTGACCTTTATCCACATTGAAGCAAAACGTGTATTTTAGATGAGACCAATCATCTTGATTCGAAAGGAGTAGGGCACTCCCGGAAAGCTTGATGGATCCAAACCATTTGCTGTATATGTATCCATCATTATATGACTCGTTCATAACGTTCGTTGTTCCTACCTGTCTGCGAACAAGAATGTAATCGAAAGATACTGTGAAATGTGTTTCTCTACCGACCGGTCCAACTATTGGCAATGCGTCTATTGATGAAAAAATATATGTTCCTATTTTGCATGACCACTTTTCGCATTCATATCCCTTATATGTAACTAATTTGGCGGCATCTATTGGTTTGTTCCACAGATTCCGCCGCTTCGTATACATCGTCCCATCTGGGAGCGTCCCAAACATTTCGCTGTTCATCACACGGCCTCCGTTGGGTTCGGTTCATCTTCTGGCGCAGAAGTCCATGGGTAGGGTTCGTCTCCGAAAATCAGATTCATTTTGCGGTATTCAATAGTAGCTCCCACGTCTGCGGCAGTCATTACCGCGTTCCCAAAAATGATTAGAGCAAGAGGTCTTTCCTCAACATTCTTCACTGTGCAAGAAAGACGGTGCCACTTGCCGTTCATCTCAGGTTCAATCCACATGGTATCGCTAACGATTCGATTTTGCTGATCCCGGCTTCTGATTTGGAAAGTCACAGGAACTCTGGTCGCAAGACCTGTTGCCTTGATGTCAATCCCAAATGTCAAATCCGTTTTGCTAGATGTGATTTCTCTCGCCCGTTCTTCAGGCACTGGGTCAATTTTGTAGGCATTCCACTGTCCGGCTCCTGTGACTGTGATTTTTCCCGGCTCCATTTTAACGGTCGTATAATAGTCAGAACCGTCAATGGTAATGCCTCTGCATCCAACCAACAGATTCCTACCCTTTGTATACCCGTCCCCATTCACCAGTGTTCCCATCCCCGGCTGCCCAGCCGTCCAGATATATCCGGGTAGGGCAGAATCAGCAACTGCCGGCGTGATAGTTGCGCTGTTGTTTGCCCGAAGTAAAAGCCCAATGTAGGCAACACCGGACGGTAAGACGATGTTCTGAGGGAGAGAATCCCATGTGTAGAATCCTGTGGTGATCCCTAAATAGGTCTGAGAACTGTCGAACATCGCAAAGCAGTATTCGTACCCAGACACAACGGGAATGTTGACTGCCTTGCTGACAGGTACCAGAGACTTTGTGCGGATCCTGTTTGAGGACGGGTATTTAAGGTTATCCCATGTTCCAGTCCGGCTCTCATCGATTGTCCCCTGCTCAAAGTCAGCAGAGGTTGCTTTTGTTTTTGCCCAGTCCATCAGTTCACCTCCTCGTCTTCTGGTGCAGGGGAATAGGGTAAAAGTTCGTCCCCGTATGTCATGGATAAGTCCCACACTTTGGCTCGTTGTATTTGCGTCCCATCGCTGTAGGTGTTGAATCTGAAATTGCAATACGAGAAACTGTTTGGAATTTCTACCGTGGCATACCATCTGCCATCTTCTACCTGCTTCAAAGTGTTCACGTGTTTTGCTTGTGTCCATGAACCTGTCGCAAGAGTATCTGTGGTTTTGTAATAGTAAAGCCAAATGGTTGGGTTTATCACCTTTCCGGCAGTGCCACCATGAACGTTTCCCATGGTTCTGTCGGTTCGGAACGAAAACATGGCGGTACCGCCTGATGGAAACTCACAATAGGCACTCGGAATAATTTTGTTTCCATCTTTTGCATTCGATTCGTGAGTATATGGGTTATCTTCCGTCCACAGTCTGCCATGAACCAGATTCCTGCCCTTCACAGCAAGCGACCCATCAGCAAGAGTAATAAATTCAGGCATTAGGCCACCCCCCCCCGGATTCGAGTCTGCATTCTACTACCTGTTTTGTACCAACTGTGCGTGTAAGTTGTTTGCCGTTGGAGATGAAGGTATCTCCCGAGTACCATTTCAGGGCACCTAAAGCAATGACCTGAGTGTCCGTCAGCTCCACTCCACCCTTAAACACATGTGCAGTCAGGGTGCAACTGTTTCCGGACCATGTCGGCGTGATGGAGATGTGCATGGCGTCTATACCATTTGTCCCGTCCTTGCCTGCAACACCTGTCAGCCTTGCCGGGCTGGACTCAGTGCTTGCGCCGCTGACGTAGGTCGTCTTGATCTTCTGCCAGATGTACTTGCCCGCTGTTTCGGCGGGCTTTGTTGTGCTCCAGCTTCCACCGGTGCAGGAGTCGGGGCTGGTTGACAGGTAGTAGTAATATTCCACCTTCTGCTGCTGCAGACCATTGACCTTGTTGTCCACCGCTGTGACATTGGATGTGATTTCATTCGCCTTTATCGTGATTTTTGAATCGGCGTAGTCTTTCGCACCCTGCACTGCCGTGTTGACTTCCGTCTTTGTGGCCCGCAAGGCAATCTCGGTGGCATTCTGCGTGATGTTAGTCTCTGCCGTTGTCACCCGGCTGGTCAGGTCCGAGATGTCCCCCTGGATCCCGGCAATGTCTGTCTTTACCTTGCCGATTTCCGTGTTGGCCTTGTCTACATCCCCCTGCGCCTTGTCCACCGCCGCCTGTGCTTTGGTCACTGCTGCCTGTGCCGCCGCAAGCTGGGTGTCTGTGGCTGTCTGACTGGTCTGCAGGTCAAGCACTGCATCCTGCGCATCCCTTAAATCCTGTTCAGCCTGTGCCAGCTTCTGTGCTGCCTCAGACTGACTGGACTGCAAGGCTGTCAGGGAGCTTTGGGCGGAGGACAGGTCACTGTTCAGACTGGCAAGAGTATCGTCAATGTCCTGCTGGTTTTGCTGGTACTCTGTCTGCGAAACCTTGCTGGCAATCTCTGTTGCGTTGGCAGTGATCTGTGCCTGCAGGTCACCTTCCAGAGTGGTCACCTCATTCTTCGTCGCATAGGTATCTCCGATGTCCAGCAACATCTGCTGGGTCTTTGTGGCGATTTCCGTTTTGGCTTCTTCCGCCGCATCTTTGGCTTCCTGCACCCCGGTCTTGATTGGGGCAATCTCAGCCGCCACAGAGTCCGCTGTGGCCTTTGCCGCATTGGCCTGACTTACTGCGTCCGCCGCCGCATTTGACGCCGCTGTGGCGCTGGAAAGGGCTGTCTCGGCCTTGTTGATTGCCTGTCCTGCAGCCAGCCACGCCTTTTCCAGTTCGGGTGTTGTGTAGGCTGTCCCGTTGGGATCCTTGTAGACTGCTTTGATGCGGACCCACAAGAATTTTCCATCCACATAATCCGGGTAAGACGTCCCCCAGGAACCGCCTGTCTGGGAGGTGTCAGAGGTTGAAAGGTAGTATTCGTTCGCCAGCGATACCAGCTTCTGAGTCTGCCCGTTGGCGCCATCATCACCCTTGATTTTTGCCCATGTGTATCTTGTGGGGTCCGGAGAATCCGTTGGATTGCTGTCATGGTACTGTCCAATCCAGTCACCGTCAGGGGTGCTGAAAGTCTGGCCGCCGTCATTGGAGTATTTGATGTGCAGATAGTCGGAAACACCATCTGCAACATTGGCAAAAGTCAGCTCATACTCGCCTTTGATGGAACCATCAGTACCAAAGGCTTTGAATCCATAGACCATCGTGTCGGTAAAGTCCGTGCTGGATACAGTAATCGTCTTGCCATTACCGCATTCAGCTCCAGCCTTGTACCACTTGATCGTGAATTTGTCAGTCACATCGGTCACGCCGTCTCTGACAAAGGCTGTCAGAGTGGTTGTCCCGACTCCGTTGACAAAGGTCGTCCCAGCAGTGGAAGAGATACCGCATTGGTAGGTTTTATACTTTTCCACCAGCTTTTCGACCTGCGCCTGGATGGTGCTGGAAAGCTGGCTCTTTACCTCGGTAAAGTTATCGAAAGTCGTCTTGCATCGTGAAGGGTCAGTGAAACAGATTTCCTGTTCAACCACCCTTGCTTCCACGTACAGAGTCGGCTTGTAGGCGTCGTCTTCAATGGTGAATCGGTCACCAATGGCTCCATCAACAAAACCGTCCACTTCGTACTCCACTTTGGGCACGGAGTTTTTGCGCAGTTCGGCCAGAGCCCTGCCGTACAACATGGCCTGGTCTTCCACGTCACAGTCCCAATACCGGGCAATATATCCTTCTGCTTTGTTGGGATTGACAGCCGGAAACCTGTCCTTTGCAGACGGGTTGAGGATGTCCTCACCCCGCAGCCAGCAGCCGTCCGATTCCTTGGCGTGAGAGTATCCGGCAAGGGTCAGACCATCCTTGCCCCTGGGGCGAATGGCGGTGTACAGGTCGGAGACATCCGAAGTCTTTTTGATCCCTTCGATTTCCTTTCCGTACCGCAGGATTTCACCTGTCCGGTCCTTGCCGGTCTGTTTGACGATGTACAGATTCATGTGGGACAGAGAAAAATCCCGGTTCAGGACTGTCTGAAAATCCAACTCCACATCAAAGTTGGTGGCAAGAGAAAAGAGACGCTTCAAAATCGTCTCCCTTCCTTCCCATTTCAGTTTCAGGGACCGGTCAGCCACCTCATTGTGGATGATCCTGAGGTCCATCGTTTCAGCTCCCCACTGCTGGATGTAGGCGGCAAGGGTCTTGGCTTCCGGTGCTTCGTACTTGTCAACTTCCTCATTCAGGAATTCAAAGGTAAGGCCGAAACATTCAAAGGATGTGTACAACTCGTCCTTTTCCGTTTTCACAATGTTGAGATAGTAATCTTTATTATCGTGACAGAAAGACATCTTGTTTCCGACTTCAATCATCTGACTGTCCTCAGATGTCAGCACCTTGCCATCAAAGGTGTAGGCACTGCCAGCAAGGTACAGGTGCAGGGTTTCATCAAAATAATGGACGGCTCCCGGCCTGTCATTGTCCAAAAAGTCCAGGACTTCATCCCGGGCATTTAAGACTGCGATTCTCGGAGTTGTCATAGCCATGCCTCCCTGATTCTGGCAACTACTGTCGGTTTCGGACTACAGAAGGAAGAGAAATACAGTTTGACTTCCGTCTCCCCTGGCTCAGCCTTGAACCACTTTGTCCCGAGGATCTCATCCTGCGGTTTTGGCATCCCGGCCACCAGAAACTGGCCGGTGTTACCGTCGATTTCCAGCTTTGACCCCTGCCAGTAGCGGTTAGGGACATCACGCCATTTGTTGACATTGCATTTGTAGAAATCCAATGTGTCAAAGCCATGGATATACAGAGTCTTGTTGCTGGCTCTCCATGCTTTGCAGGATACTTGGACTTTGGCGGCTTGAAGATTTGCGATTTCAGGGATATTGAACGTGTGATACTGCCCCCAATAGAAATAGGTTATTTTAGACCCTTCTTTTTTGAGGTCCACGTGTCCCCAGTCTCCATACCATGGGTTGAGTTCATGCCGGTGGTCTGTCTGATAAGCAAAGGACTTGAGTACTCTGCCTTTCATGGCATCGTTGTCAGTTCCAGAAGGATTGTAGACAACGAAATCGTAGTGAGCGGTGTTTCCGCTCATGTCTGTCTTGTTCCAGTTCAGCCCTGCAATCAGCTTGTTGTCAGCTGTCAGAACGCTGATACTCATCTCGCCAGTCTGGCCCATGACATTTGCCCACATGATCAGATGACCATACAGGTACCAGTTCAGGCACCCCGACTGTCCATTGGAGTCAGCAGGGATGGTCAGGGTTCGCATTCCACCATTGGCGGCGCCGACAAGGGTGCCGACTGTACCCAGAGTCAGGTAAGTCCTGCCTGCCCATGACTTGGTGGTCAGTGTTCCTTTGGTCCCATACAGAGGATGCATCGCATCCTTGCTCGTTGTGTCGTTGGGAGCAGACACAAAGTCACTGATGGACAGCAGATGTTCCATCTGCTGATATGTTACGCCGTCCGCCTCTTCCCGCTTGCCAAACTCCATGGCGCCATGTTCGGAAGCAATCCCGACATAGCCATTCTCATGGTTGTGCGTGATTTCGTAGCGGATGGGGGCTGGGACTGAGCCGGTGTTTTCCACCATGATGGTGCCTGTGCTGTCCATCTGGAAAGTCTTCTCGGTGGTTGAGTATTTGAATGGATCCGCACAGTAAATCTTGAATTCCCCTGTGGTGATGTTGCTGCCCGGTTCAGGATCCTCAATTTCAGACTTCGTGCCGATGAAGTATTTGTCAGGTTCATCCGCAAAAACCACTTCAACCTGGGTTGGCTGCAGCAGGCGGCAAAGCTGGTTGAAGGCTTCCCGGAAGGCATTATTGGACTTCGCTGCAAGCAGGTATCGCACCGTGATGACTCTCGCAGGGATCCTGCTGTTCAGGAAGATTTCGCCGTTCATCCCGGCGATGGTGTTGGTGTTGATTTCAGTCGAAATGAGCTCACGACCAGAAACGTGAAGCGTCCGATAACCGGACACTTCATTTTCCAGCCACTTGCCGTTAATGCGGATCGCTTCATCAGGCAGGGATTCCGTTGCTGCGGTGGTTTGTCTTACTGTGTCAACAAATTTGTATGTCATCTGTCTCCTCTCAGTTTCTGCTTGATGGCTTCCTTGCGCTGCTGCTCCTTTGTCATTTCGTCAGCCGTTGCCCTGGCAATCTCCCTGTCGTTGACGTTGATGGATACCGTCGGGTACACCTCGATGTTCAGACCGTAGGTTTCATCAACAGACATGGCACCACCGGCGAAAGAGGCACGCCTCGGTGCTGCAAACCGGCCGTAGGAAATCAGGTCATTGCCGGCCCTGGCGACCATCTTCTGCGTCTTGTCCATGCCGATTGCAAGACCCTCGCCGATGTATCCACCAATCTCCATGAAGACTCGGGATGGCGATTTGACTTTGGCAGCGGCGGCGGTTGCCCTGGCTGCAGCATTGGCAAGGGACGCCGCAATGGCTTCCACACGTCCCAGCTGCGACGCCATGCCATTGGCAAGGCCCATGCCGATATAGGCACCGGCGGAGTAAGCGGCTCCGTAGTAGCCGGACATGGCTGCCACGGCGGAAGAACACGCGGATCTGGCGATTCCGGGCATTGGAGCGACACCGGAGCGCAGACCGTTGCTGGCTCCTGCACCCATGGCGCGTCCGGCCGAAGACATGGCGGACACACCCACCGTCATTGCCTTGAGCATGGAGCTGACACCGGATGTGACTGCCCTTGTGGCCGACCTCATGCCGCTTGTGACGGCCGAAGTGACAGCAGACATGCCGGATCGGACAGCAGATGCCATACCAGACATCGCAGCAGAGGCAAGACCGGTCATGGCCGCAAAAGAAGCAGACGTCCTGACGGCTGCCGATGCAAGGGCAGACAGCGCTCCGCTTGCAGCAGACGCTGTGCCGGAGACTCCTGCAAAAGAGGAAGTCATCACCATGGCACCAGCACTCGCAGATGTGGATGCGGCATACACCTGATTCAGGCCGGCCGTGAAGACAGACAGCCCTGCAACAGCTCCAACCAGTCCAGCCATGGCCGTGATGGCCGATGCTGCAAACTGGGAGATTGCAGTGGCTGCAGCTGTCACCTGTGGAGCACAGGCACCAACCTGCTGCAGCTGTGTGGTGATGCTGCTGAAATTCTGCATTGCGGCAATGGCTCCGGTTGCAGCCGACTGGATCAGGACAAGTCCTGTGCCCAGTGCCTGCATCTGAGTGCCTGTATCTCCCAGTCCCAGGGACGCTGTGGCAATCAGTCCGATACCTGTGGCAACAGCCGCAAGGCTGGCACCCATATCCAGCAGATTCAGGCTGGTAATTTTCGCAACGCCCCGGGCCAGTGCCTCAAAGCCTTTTCCGGCATTCAGGGCAGCGTTTCCCACGGAGTCAATCACTCCGGATATTCCATCAAAAAAGCTCTTGATGAGCCCGCCGACAGAATCGATAACTCCCGACACTCCATCCAGAGCATCCTCGATCGCACTGCCGAACTTTTCAATTGCATCACCAATCGAATCAATGATCGGGCTAACTTCGCTCAGCAGATTGGAGAAAGCGTTGATGATTTCCGGCAGCTTGGAAACAACCGTTTCCACCATCTGGGTGATGTTGGGGATGAAAGGACCGCAGGCTGTAATGATCTGCGCGATTGCGTTTCCAACAATGGCAACCAGTTGATTGAAGTTCTGCATCACCACATCCACCAGCGGAGTGATTGCTTCAACAATGATCGCTACAGCTTCTGCTATGCCTGTAGCGCATGTTGCAAAAGCGTTGGCGAAATTCTCAACGTATGGAGCAATGGCTGTCAGGACCTCCGCAAGGGCCGTTCCAATGGCTTCAACGATTACTCCAATCGCATCCCCGAGGGCTGTGACAAATGGTGCAGCATTGGCAAATGCAGTGCCCACACCGGCGATGATCGCGGCCACGCCCTGTCCCTGAGAAGCCACAAGGGCCAGAGCTGCACCAATGGAAATGATGACAGCGGCAAGGGCCAGAAGTCCGACAGGGTTCGCAATTTTGGACGCAGAGGCAATGCCCTTGAAGGCAATCTCCAGCCCCTTGCCAATTCCTTTGGCTGCATCAGCAATGGCGGTTCCGGCGCTTTTTACGACATTTGCAATTCCATCGAAAGTAGACGTCAGAATTTGAGCAAGTTTACTCTTCATCTGAGTTGCAGTTTTCGTTGAATCGTCAGCGCTCTTTTTGAAGAGTTTGGCAAATCCTTTCAGAGGATTGAACCCCTGAAGGAACTGCAGTCCGCTGTCCATTCCCTTGATTGCCATGACAACAGCCGTGACACCGGTGACAACATTGCCCAGAATGTCTCCGTCAATCCCAGCGATGAAGTCAGCCACAGCCGAAGCTGCATCCGCAAGGACTCCAACCATCTGTACGAACAGGTCCAGCAACTTATCCAGTGCCCCAGACCGGGACATTGTCATAAACATGTCATTCACGACCTGTCCAATTTTGCCGAATGCGGTTGCCAGCTTGTTTGCAACACCTGTGTCTGCCATTTTCTGGAACACCTGGCTGACGATTTCCAGCAGCGCCCGGAATTTGGCTGTGATGCCGGACAGGACACCTGCAAGGAACGACATATCGATGGAACCGACCATGTCTCCAAAGGCTCCGGCGACCTTGCCAACCAGATTTGCCAGATTTGCCAGCTGTTGAGTGATTTGCGGCAGCGCTCCACTCAGGAAACTCTGGAAAGCCTTGGAAAGGCCATCACCGAGCTTCTGTACGCCCGTCAGGACCGGCTCAAAGGCTCCGGAGCCCATGGACGTAATTTGGGCAATCATCTGCGCTGCGGCCGTCTGAGCGCCCTTGAATCCCGTGTTGATGAGGCCTTTCAGACTGTCGATCATTCCGGCAATGCTGGTTCCGGAAGCCGCAAGACCTTCGTCAATGGTCGTCAGCAGGTTCGCCATGCCCTTCTTGCCTGCGTTGGCAAGATTTTTCAGGGATGTGCCGATACCTTCAATGGACTTTCGGGCTGTCTCCGCCATTTTGGATCCAGAACCGGCCACTTTGATAAGCGCATCATTGAACTGGTCCAGGGAGATATTGCCCTTCTGCAGCTGGTCATACAGCTCCTGAGTGTTTCCGGAAGTGATCCCGAGTTCTTTTGCCACTTCTGTCAGCGCGTACTTGCCAGCTGTCTGCATGGACATCCAGGACTGCATGTCCACCTTGCCATTGGCAAGCATCTGAGTGTACTGCGTCAGTGCCCGGTCAGCGTCCTCGGTGGATGCTCCGGAAGCCAGCATGGCGTTGTTGAATGCGATGGCGGTATCGGTTCCCTTGTCCATGTTCCCCAGCGTCAGGGTCAGGTTTTTTGCGTTGGCAACGATGCCGTCCAGAGTCGTCGGCAGTCCGTCGATGCCGTCTGACATCTTCTGGATGTTGGCCTGCGCCTGCTCCGCAGAGTAGCCCATCTGGGACATGACCTTGGGGAACTGCTGCAGTGTGTCATATCGGCTGATTGCCCCGTCAATGGAGCTTCCCAGGGCCGAGAAAGCCTTCTGCCCGGCCGACTGCAGGAAGCCAAAAGCGACAGTCCCGGCTGCATTTGACAGGGCTGATAGCTTCTCTTTTACGCCCTGGACCTTCTGGTTGAATGGTCCATCCTTCGCGTCAATGGTTGGTGCGGCTTTGGCTGCGGCCAGTGCCTTGACCTTCCGGCCTGCCTCGCTGACGAGCTGGCTTGCTTTGTCCTTGGCATTGATGATGATGTTCCCAGGGTGGGATGCAATCTGCTTGAGATTGGACACGACCTTGCGGATCTTCTCGGTTGCCTTGTCCTTTGCGTCCAGTTTGGCTGTCGCATTCAGGGCCTTGATCTGGTTGATTGCGGCCTTTGCCTGCTTTGCTGCCGGACTCGCCTTGTCCTTTGCGCTCAGAGTCGCTTCCGCCTTCTGGCTGTCAGCCTTTTTCAGTGATTCTGTGACTTTCTCGACGATGGGGGATGCCCTGTCGTCGGCTGCCAGTTCTGTCTCCGCCTTGGTCTTGTCCAGGCTTTCGGCTGCCCGTCCCACCTTTTTGATTGTTGTGGTGGCGCCGGCATCCTTGGCCTTGAGCATGATGCTGCTGATCTGCTTGACGGTGGAATCCAGCGATTTCAGCGTGGATTCGACACGTTTCAGCGCATCGGTAAGTCCGTCATCTTTGGCGGAGAGAATGGCCTCGACCTTGTGACTGCTCACGTCATTCTCCCTTCTTCTGCTTCTCCTGCAGATACTTCTTCATGGCCCGGATGTAGGGATTCTCTTCCTTCTTCCGGGTCTTTCTGGTTTTGGATGTTTCCCGCTTCAGTTCCTTTTCGTAGTCGAACAGGTCGTTCATCCGGTGATAGATGAGCCGGCCTTTCCTGTCCCGGAGCGTCGCCTTGTTGTTGGCAAAGGCCTGCGCATGGATCCAGTATTCCCGGTCGATGTTCTTGAGCCTTTCAGCCTCACAAAGCAGCCGGTATTCCTTCATGTCCAGATTCAGGACCTGCTCCATGGTGTTGTGTCCGAAAAAGCGAAAACAGGTAACAGCGGCATCTTCGATCAGTTCGTCTATGCGGAAAGGCTGGGAGTTTCCGTTGTCTGCTCCGTGATGATCCCCATCTTTTTCAGACGCAGCCTGCAGACATTCGCTTTCGACAAAAAACTGATGACCTCATTCAGCAGTGCCTCGGGGTCTTCGCAGTCGTCCTCGATGTAGGATTCAACCGCCGTCCGTTCCAGAGCGGGCTTCTGCCCGGCATTCAGCGCCCAGATCAGGTCCACCAGATAGCGCAGGTCTCCTGTGTCCCGGGCCATGACGATGGCGTTTGCCAGACCCATGTCGATTTCGGAATCTCCGGCAGCCCGGCGGTCCATAGACTCGATTTTTTTCAGGAATGCAAAGGAAGCCTTGAGCGGATAAGTTTTGTTGTTGATGGTGATTTCCATGTTTTCCTCGTCTTTCTACAAAAATAAAGGAGCCGTGGTGCGGCTCCTGTTGTTGGGTCGTGTCTAGGCTGCGGACTTTTTCAGCACGTCTTCGAAAACGTACTGCGCCATTTCCTGCTGTTCGGCAGTCAGGGTGGCAAAGCCGTGCTGCGGTTTCTGTTCGCCGCCAAAGTCGATGGACAGCTCCGCAAAGTCCTCGGAGTTGGAAGATTCCTCGATATTCGTGATAAAGCCCTGGGCGTACTCCGCCTTGAATTTTCCGGAGTTTTCTCCGCTTCCGGCTTCGTCCATGTTGATTTTCCAGATCTCGAACTTTTCGTCGTTCATCATGGCGTCCTGGTATTCCTGAATGGTGGCGTCACCCTTGGGAATCAGAGAAGTCAGGGAGTATTCCACTTCCGCTGCACCCGGGACACGGACAGTGCCGCTCTTGGTCTTCACGGTGTCTGCATCCTTGGAAATGCTGCGGCTGCCTTCTGTCTGCCATGCCAGCACCTTTGCATTTTCTTCGGTCTGCTTGGACAGCAGCCGCAGAGCAAAGATGATTTTGGACCCCTGAACGGGATCCCCATCGGCAAACATCTGCAGGTCGATGATTTTCTTGGTCATTGTTTTTTCCTCCAGTATTTGTATTCAAAGATAAGGACCCCATGCATCAAGGGGTCCTGTGTTGTGTTGTCGGGAATGACTGATTCCTCGCATCCGCTCAGGCACCAGCCAAAGTTGTCTGTTTCGTTGATGGACCTTGCCAGCGCTTTGGTCTTCAAGGCCATGAGGCTCAGGTCTCCACGCCTTCTGGGGTTGTTCATCCAGATATTCACGGTGATGGAGATTCGGCCAAAGGCCGCTCCTTTGACCATAAATTCTGCGATGTCCTGAGTGTCTCCCAGATGCACGAAAGGATAGGGGGTACCTTCCGGCGGCAGGTCTCCATCAAACACAGAATCCGGCCACAGGGACCGGAGTTTGAGAAGCATCGCTGTGTACAGTTCCTGGGATGCCAGCATGTCACAGCTCCTTCATGATGAGTTTTTTCATATCGTCCAGAAACACCTCTTTCTGCTGGTCGAATGCCGGTTTCATGTAGGGCTGAGCCGCCATGAAGCGGGTGCCCATTTCCACATACTCCGCGTACTCCGCCGTTGCTGCCACCTTGCCGGTCATTCCGCCGTTGGCGATTTCAGGAAGAATGGATCCTTGCAATTGACCGGTCGAATAAGGATGGCTGGGACATGGATAAGGTGCATTGGCTTTTGCTTTTCGGGTCAGTTCTGCAGTGTTAAGCTGCACGATTCTGGCGATTTTCCCCTTGTTGACGGGGGTCATGAAGTTCTTCGGAATCTTCATCTTAACCTTGAGTCTCATCCCGGGACCTCAGAAACGATAAACGTCTGCTTGGTCCTAAGCGTCCGCATGAGGTCGATTTTGTAAGTCTTCCCGTCGATGCGGATCAGATCCGGCTGCTTCCAATGTCCCATGACATGCAGAGTCTTGCTCCCCTGGGGAATTTTGTCATAGAGCAGATTCAGCATGTCTGTCCCGGTGTCCATGACAGTGGCCCACACAGGAAATGTGTGTTCCTTATCGGTATAATTGCCCGTTTTTTGGTCATAATCGCCGGGGATGCGCTTAACGAAATAGACTTTCTGGTCGTATCTCATATGAACCGGACCTTTCTGGAAACGTCTCCGGCATGGGCTTCTTTCCATGCCTCGATGTCGTTGGCAAAGGCAGCAAAATCATCCGTTGCCTGGTAGGTGATACTCTCCCCTTCCACGTTGTGGGATGACATGCCTTCGGATCCAATGCGGTTAAAACGCAGGACAGTCACCTCGGTGACGATATAGGCCAAAGCGGCCGGAACTTCATCCGTGCCCAAAAGAGAGCACAGACGCTGCTGCACCAGCCGCATGATGGTCATCAGCTGCGGATCCCTGTCAGTATCGGTAAATCCCAGCAGCGCCTTGATCTCTTCCAGCACGGTGTTGCCTATTCTGTTTTAGCCGCTTCTGCGGTCACGGCAACTTTGATGACGGCGGACAGGTCTTCCGGGAAGAACTTGACGCCGGACATCACCAGAGTGTCCACGGTTGCACGGTCAGTAGCCAGGCTGTGAGTCATGCCAACCAGTCCGGTCTGGTCAGAAGTCAGGCCAAAGGTGTTGGCAACTTCGCCGTTGGATGTCGGGATGTAGGCGCAGAACAGGTTTTCCTTTGCGGTGGCAACCACAGTGCCAGCGGTCAGGGCCGGAGTGATGAAGGTGTCGCCCATGCCCAGGAAGTTTTCGATGTAGGACATGCCGAAAGCAGTCTGCATGGTCACCTGAGCGGTTGCCAGATACTTAGCAGCATCGCCGGTACTGATGAAGTAGATCGGGGTAGCATCCACATCATCAAACTTCGTCTGCACAGCTCCCCATGCGGCTGCCATGGCTGCCTGCAGGCCGTGAGCGACAGCCGTTGCAGTGCCGGTTCCGGTGCCCAGCAGCGTGAAAAAGCTGTCCTTGATGTCCTTCTGGATGGACTTGATGAGTACCTGGTCAGTCTGGTCAACAGCAGTAGTTCGGCCGATTTTCTGGATCGCTTCTGCGGAAGTCGCTTTGCGATACTTACTCAGGGCAATCTCGAAGGTGTTTTTCAGCTTGCGCTCGATTTTTGTCAGACCGATGACTTCGCCTTCTGCTGCTGCAGTCGTCGGCTTGGTCTTGACCTTCGTTTCGTACATTTTGATGGTGGTTCCCACCGCCATGGGGATCATTTCGTTGACGGAGATGACACGCAGCAGGGTGCTGATGTTTTCAGACATCCGGCTGGTCAGGTCAATGGAGACTGCCGGTTCCAGGTCAGCTGCGGCGGTCAGGTTGGTTTCTGCAGCAAACAGCTGCAGGTCGATTTTTTTGGTCATTTTTCCTCCTAGTTTTTAAAGAGTTCCATGTTGTCGCTGATGAGTTTCAGGCGCTTTGCACGGTCCTTCTCTGCCATGATCTGTTCTCTGGTCAGGGTGGAAGTGGCTCCGGCCTTGGGCTCAGTGACATGCACCCGCTTCTTCACGGCTTCATCCACGGCAGCATCAAAAGCCTTCGTGAATTCGTCGATGGACGCCTTCGTTTCTTCGGCGTCTGCTCCGATCAGGCGGGAAATCACAGTGTCTGCGAAGGAGTAACCGCGTGTCTGCAGTTCATCGCGGGCAGCCTTCATCATTGCGTTTTCCTGTTTTTCCAGCTCGAACCGGTGGACCTTTTCTTCCAGGTCCTTCATCCGCTGGGCATTGCGTTCAGCCTCAGACATGTTTTTCAGCCGCTCAGCTTCAGCGGCTTCCGCTTCTTTCCGGGCTTTATCAGCAGCCTTTTCCTGCTCCCTCTTGATGCGGCCGGCAATCAGCTGGTTGATTGCTGACTGCTGCGCATCTGTCAGGGACGCAAGAGGATCCTGATTCTGTCCAGGCGGCTCGTTTCCCTGGGGAGCTGCGGGAGTCGTTTCTGCTGCGCCCTCGGCAAAAAGCTGGAGGTCGTAGCGCGGGTACAGAGATTTGATAAATTCGGTCATGTTTTTCCTCCTAGAGTTTTCGGGGTCTTCCTGTCTGGACCACTGTTTCTGCGGAATTAAAAAGGGCTCCGCAGGAACCCTCCAGCTTTTAACGCCTTCCGTTCTGGGCGATGTTGTCATCCGTCAGGATGTGATGACCTTGATGTGTTTGGGGTAGTCGTCTGCAACGGCAGAGACTGATGTGATAAATGCTTTCATGAGCAGATTGGATGCGGAGTCAGGGTAACTTATTGTCAGAATGTATCCTTCTTCGGTTTCGTCCACATCCGCAAGACAGTCAGAGTGCGCGTTCAGAGATGTCACAAGACCGCCATAGAGAGCCGAGACAGCGGCGCAGACAATGTCCGTGCCCTTTGGTGCGTATCCGGCATGCCCAGTGATCTGACAGGCTGTGAGGCCTTTTGTGGTGATTTTAATCACAGGGCACCAGCTTTCTTCATGGTATTGATGATTTTCGGAAACTGCAGCGCAAAGAAATCCGTCATTTCCTCATTCATGGCCCAGTGCTCAGATTTTTCACTGTTGTAACCAAGGCCAGACTCAAACAAAAAGGCATGAATGATCTCATGCCTCAGTGTTTGTTTTGTGTATTCAGCCTTCCTGTCTTCGGTCTCATCCCAGTCGGATAGATTGGAAATCAGGATCCGATGGGTCAGGTAATCACAAACCCCATCATGCCCTGAGCCATGCAGGTCCTTGTGCTCCGGATCTGCACTGAGAATTTCGTATTCAGTCCCCAGAACCTTAACCAGGGCGATCGTCTTACTCTCCATCTTCCTTGATCGCCTTTCTGACAGCCTTCTTCAGCTTGTGCTTTCTCCTCAGATCGCCAATCCACTCAAAAGAGGTAAGTAATCCCGCGAAAATAAGCGCCAGGAATCCCAACACAAGGACAAGCGCCCAGGGGATCCAGAACGGAGACAGCACCCATAGCCACGGTATGGCTGTCAGGTTCAATGCTTTCAGGATAACCAGAACGGTGCCCAGAAAATAAAACCAGCTGAAACCGAATTTTGTGTCTTTGTCTTCCTTCATATGTTTCCTTTCTTCAAAAGATAAAAGAGCCTCGTGGCTCTTACGTTGCCCATTAAAAAATAGGAATCCAGTCTCTTGCTTCCTTCAGCATTTCATGCACTTTCTTCATCTGCGAGTTTTCTTTCAGAAAATCAACGCCTTTACGGGTAATGGTCATCCCTTCGAGGCCCCCAACGATTCTTCCGAACTTGGTTTGCCGGATGGTTGGTCCCTTAACAAATCCATCTTCCAGCGCCTCTTCAACGATAGACAGCCAATACGATTCATTAACGCCCAATGTTGCAGGCGAAATATCATCCAAATTGGCGGGTTTTCCATTTTTCAAATCGTCATATAATCCGTAAAGAATCATAAACAGCACTTTTCCGTAGTCGTCTTGTGGCATAGAAATCGTTCCTCACTTTCGTTTTTGGGTAAAAAGAAAAGCCCTGAATTAGGGCTTTTCACAAGCTAGACTTTCGCGGTTTTAATACCATATAAAATCGGCACTTTCCGGATAATTATCGGCTTTAATCATCATTTCCAAAAATTGAATCACTTTTCCAAAATAACTGTAAGTGCGGCTATTATCCTCTTCGTTTGGCTGTCTTTGAAGGATTTCTCCTGTGTTTACATCTACCGTGACATGTCCAATGTCGCTAGGATCTCGGTAGTAATAGTCTGCGCTTAAACGGTTATTTGTTTTTTTTACGTTCTTTACGCTTATCATAATAATCTCCTGAATCCTTGGAATAATTATACTCTTTTTCAGCTAAGTCATGGGCTTCTCTATGCGATAATTGCGGATTCTTTTTTTTGATATCAATTTCTAATAATTCGTGATTAATCAAGGTTAGATCGTGAGGTTCAATGTTTTTACCCTCTGCCAACCTTTGCCAGCTTTGAGCGATAGCTGCATCAGCTGAGAATCTTTCATATTTATTTGTGAAAGGATTTAACCACGATTTGTCGTTGAATAAATAATCCTTAACAGCCAAAACATCTTCTTCGGGAACGTTGATTCTTTTAGCTATTTTTTTATAATCTGTTGTCTTATGCCTGATCTCTTCATAATAGTTTTCTGCCCATTTTGTTGCTTCCTTTGAATTCGGGTCAATTATTCTCGCCCCTGTCACATTCAATCGCGATTTAGATTTCTTCCACTCATCCCAGGCAATGCCTGACTTCTCATAATCAGCCATCCATTCATCAAAGTGTGAAACATCCTCATCGGATATCTTGTCGATTCCAAGATCCTTCTCCATCTGTTCCCGGTCAACCGCAGGAGCAGTGAAGCACCGACAGTTGGGATGAAGTGGCGGAGCGGTCTTCCCAGGCTCCATTTTCCGCATAGGATAAGTGCGTCCGTCGTGCTTTCTGCACTCTGGACAGCAGCTTGGATTGGTCAGGTACATGAAGTCGTTGAAGCCGCATTTTTCGTATGCGTCCTGTTCGGCTTGTGTTTGCACTCTGGCCAATTCTGTCCTCATGAGACGAGAAGCCTGCGCTTTAGTGGTGTTCCCAATTTTCTGGAGCTTCCGTGTGAACGGCGCTGCCCCTTTGCCAAGGATAAGGCACTCGGACAGCGCTTTATTCAGCTGCCGCTGCAGGAGCGTCTGCTGTTTTCCCCAGATCCGCTTGGAAAACTCCTGTCCGTGGAATGACGCCCTTGCGATGGTCTCCACCATAGGCTGCACATCATCCAGAACGGTGTTCCCGAGGATCCCTGCCTGGTGTTCGAAAGTCTCATAGGTTCGCTGCCACAGTGCCATGTCGATGGTCTCTTCTTCCTTGGATTGAGCCTTCAAAATGCGCAGTTTCATCTGCGACTTGAGCATTTCCAGCCTGCTGATGCGCATTGTTGCGTTGTATCTGAGCATTTCCTCGTTGGCTTCATTCGAGAAGTAGATGGAAGCCCGCTTGTCTGTGCCTTCCGCAAAATCCTTCGCTGCCAGTTCGCAGTAAAACTTCGCCCTTGTGGCGTACCACTCGATGTCAGTCTTGCTCAGGTACTTTCTGGCTTCTGCCATGGTCATTTCGGCGTTGTTTGCGAAGCGACTGTAAAACAGTGAAATCTCTTCATCCAGTTCCATTAACATTCGCTCATAGATTTGGTCAATCTGACTGTCCCAGTCCTTTTCTTCTTTTTTCAGACGTTTGAGGTTTCTTTCTTCCCGTTTCCGCCAGTATTCGTAACCTTCCGAAACCGCAGTCATGACTGCCTCTCATCGTCATCTTCCGGATCTTCCTCATCGTCTTCATGCTCGTGAGCATTGAAATCGTCCAGCGGTTCCGGCTGGGCCTTTTCTTCTTCCTCGATGCGCTCCAGTTCAGCCTGGACGTTGTCCACGATGGACAGGGTTTCCAGCTGTGTCTGTCTGGATACGATGCCTGACAGCTGTGCGGCCGTCTGAGCCTCTTCCAGGGCGTTTGCAGGCAGGTTCGGTGTGAATCTGTACCTGAGTTTTCCCCAGTCGTCAGCTTTTACCTTGCCGTTGATGAGAGGGTGAGAAAACAGCAGCTGCCACCGCCGGTTCATGCCGGATTCGAACTTCCTCTGTTTCGCCTTGAACAGGTTCAGGGTGTTCAGCAGCTTGTACTGCATCGCAATGCCACTGGAAGTGCCGAATTTCTCATCATTGATGTTCGGTACCATGCAGATCTGGTAAATCAGCCGCTCCATCGTCGTCAGCAGATGCTCCTGGGTTTCGTCGGCATTCGGTTTGCCCATGAACTCCACCACCAGCTGTTCGCCGCCGATGTTTTCGAGGTTGATGATGCGCTGATTCCGCAGCTCCAGCTTGTCGGCTTCATCCATCTTTGCTCCGAGGATCTTCAAGTAAGCGTCTGCGAAGTAGTCAACATCGTTGGCTTTTTCTGATAACGCTTTGTTGAATCCGTTTATCAGCGTCATGGCTGATTCGTAGATGCCCTGCCGCTCGTCGTTTTCGATGAACTCTGCAGCTGGCACTCCATCAAAGTTGTGGGGGACAGAATCTGTGATTTGATAGCTGCCCTCGTTGCGCTTGAAGTAATAAATGTGAGTGGCATCAGAGTAGGATCCAACTTCCTCATCGTCAGCATTTTTGTACCAGTGCACGAAATATAGCGGGTCTTCCACAACGCCTTCGTCGTAGATCATGAACGCTTCTGTCGGTGGCAGGTAGGTGATGCCCAGTGTCTTGTTCCGGGTCACGAAGTACATCTCGTAAGCCTTGCCGTAGATGGATGTCAGCTTCGCCAGTTCGGCGTTGTTGTCGTCCTGGTCATTCATGTTCTGCACCTGCTCCACGATTTCAGCGATTGCTGTTTCGTCGCATGTGGTTTTCACCGGATTGCCGATGAAAAATCCGTTGAATGTATCGACAATGTACTTTGCGAAGTTCACGACCAGCCGGTTGTCCGGCTTGTATTGCGGCTTTGCTTTCTGGTTCAGGATCGGGTAAACGCCCTTGTAAGCATCTCCCAGGGGCTTGTATCGCATGGCGACCTGAGCCTTTGCTTTCGCGATATACTCCGCCAGAATGTCCGGCGTCATCTGTGTGTCTCTTGAGATTCTAAAAATCATATGACCTCTCTTCCACCCGGTTCAACCGGACCTTCCTGTCTTTGCGCCACTCCTCGACTCCGTATCTCAGGGCAGCGATGGCATCGTCAAAAAAAGGAACCGGGTCATCCAGATAGGTGTTGGACTTCTCGTCCTTCTTCCACTTCCACTGACTCAGTTCCTTGATCGTGTTTTTACATGATGGATGGACAAAGATTCTCCGTCCCTTGAGCCAGTCAATCTGTGATTTGACTGAATTTGGCTCCTTGCTGACAGGCTGGCACTTGTATCCCGCCCGCCGCCACATCTTGATGCGGTCAGGCTCCGCGGAATCAGCCCAAATCCGGCGATTCTTTGGCAGTCCCTGTTTGTTGGCAATGTCTATCCACTCTTCATTGTCTTTTTCGTAACCGTAAATTTCATTCAGGATGAAAATGTCACCGTCCCGGTATCCCAATGTCAGGATCGCCTGGGCGTGATTGTATCCAAAGTCCATCCCGATGCAGATGTCGGAATAATCCTCGAAATTTCGGCTGATGTCGTCTGATTTCCAGTTCTGGAGAATCAGCCCGGCTGTTTCGCCCCATTCGCCTACAATTCTGTTGCGAATTAGCCGCTCCCGCTAATTCTCTGCATGTTTCCATGCAGTTCAGACTATATCTTGACCCTTTTCAGAGCCCCTGCTGTTTCGAATTCGCTTGAATCCTACTCTACTCACTTCTACAAAAAGCACGGTATCCAACCGTGCTCTCGTATGTTTTCGATAGTCGTTACACTCAAACAATATATTTCCAATAATACCCGCACGACGAAGTT
This sequence comes from uncultured Allobaculum sp., assembly GCF_948576815.1. Lineage (NCBI taxonomy): Bacteria > Bacillati > Bacillota > Erysipelotrichia > Erysipelotrichales > Erysipelotrichaceae > Allobaculum > uncultured Allobaculum sp. The sequence goes on along the minus strand of NZ_CAPAEZ010000018.1, from coordinate 2,287 downwards.
GACCGTCCTTTTAAGGCTGATCTGATTGCATCTGGATTGCCCTTTAAGGTTCTCGCAGCTTCTTCTATGCTTGAGAACTCAACAACAGAACCGGTTATTTTGTTTGTTCCTTGGATAGGCTTACACCTTTTTGGTTTTGCCAGCCCTGTTCTATATGCGTGCTTTGAGTTTTCACTGCAGGTTACCCATTCCAGGTTCTCGACGCTGTTGTTCGCTCTGTTCCCATCCTTGTGGTTTACTTGTGGTTTTCCGTCTGGGTTAGGAATAAACGTTTCAGCGACTAACCTGTGTATCGACACAACTTTTCTCTTGTTGTTTTTCCATAATTCGACATGATACATGGGTTTTGGATGTCTCTTGGTTAATTTTGAAGAATGCAATGTCAGAAGCCTTTCATTAAACGTTCTATCCCAATCGTTGTAGGTCTTAACTGTTCTTTTTAATGACTTGACCTTTCCAGTATTAGACACTTCGTACAATCCTTCGTACCCTGTAACCGGCTTCCAAATTTCATCCATCTTATCACCCCATATCATTTTACCATATAAAATATGGGGTGTTTTAAATACATTGTTTTAGCTCGGGGTTGCCCTCGTCTTTCTCGTTAGGGTTTTCACCGAATTAAGCAGGTTTTACATGACCTCAGTTTTTTAGGTTGAGCCATACACTCTGTATCCTTCCGGATCCCGCTCTTTTCGCATCAGCATCCGGCGATGGTAAGCCTCGTCGATGAAGCGGTTTTGGAGATAGTTGCTCTGATGTGTGAACACATCCGGGTGCTGGATGTCGAAATACTTAGATTTTATCCAGTGCGTGGCCGAAACCGGGTTAAAACTGAACGTCATCTGGTAATACAGATTTGGATTAAACGACAGATCGCCTCGAAGACGGTCATCCAGGATGTCCACATCGGCCTCATACAGCTCCGTGGCTTCCTCTATCCATATCCACGTCAGTTTTCCGTTGGCAAAGGTGATGGATTTCACTTTTTCGCGCTGTCCGTCATCCTTCATGCCCCGGAAAATGACCATGTTGCCTGTGATTTTGCAGATCAGCTCCATGGGGTTCTGACGAATCTGCCAGTAAAGCTCTGCCTGCTGACCGAATATCTTGTAAATGGCACTCCGCAACTCTGCATAGGTGCTGTCCTTGTTGGAAGAATCTACTTTTCGGACACACAGCAGGTTTGCGCCTTTATATTTCGGATCCGAAAGCTTGAGAATGAAGTCCTGGGCGATGTTTACGCTCTTCCCTGACCCGGCACTGCCTTTGGCCAGTCTGTACCGTTTACGGCAGGCATTGAAGTCCTTGAACGAAGCATTGAAACCAACTTTAACTGTCTTCGCCATAGTCGACCTCTATCTTGATGCCCAGATCACCGGTCAGATTGACGTTCTTCTCAAACAGTCCGTGAGCCTTTCCCAGCAGTTCAGCGGCCTTGTTGCGGTCCCTGGAGCTCACCCTGACCTCTTTTGCGATTCCGTCCATGGTCAGCAGTTCGTCCTGCTGTTCACCTCTCATGACTGCTGTCAGGTACTCCATGACTTCCTGTGCATCGGCAGTCTTTTCTGTCTGGATCTCTTTCATTCGCTGCCGGATGTACTCTTTGACATCGGGGTTATTCATCAACCTGCAAGAGTTTGCGTAAGCCGCATTTTCGCTTTTGGTGTTTCTGTAAACAGCCAGATATGCCTTGCCGGCCTGGAAGCCGTTGGCAAGGTATTCGTCTGCGAACATCTTCTGTTTGTCTGTCATGTCGGCCTCCTTTCCGGGTTCCTTTGCAAAAAACCGACAGCCGTTGAAATGGGTAGAACGGCTGCCAGTTTTGAGAAAGGAAATTTATGAAGATAGGGCCCTACAGGACTCGAACCTGCAACGGTCATGCGACCGCCCCGCCAGATGGTTAAGGGCCCATGTGTCCACCCCTCAAAACCGGAGACCATAGGCGACGCAAATGCGACATGGAAAAAGCTAAAGGTGTTCATCACCATGGTCTCCAGATTTCAGGGGTAGATCCTTTGCGGCAAAGCAAAAAGGACGCACACGGTACCATGCACGTCCTTGGTGTCATTGCCTTGGTCCATTTTCTGGACACTATCATTTTACACCCTTGACCAGGGTGACTAGTCACCACTTTCAGAGGATTTTATCCAGTTCCCGGTACAAATGGCTGTGGATCTTTCCCCTGGCGTAGCCGTACTCCTCTGCGATGCGATCTAGAGACTTTGATGTGTGATACAGGTCATGCAGCATGGACTGGTCTTCCGGGCACAGCAGGCTGGCTTTT